>JBLNDC010000147.1:0-6890 GCA_050261255.1 Bacteroidota bacterium | reverse complement strand
GGCCATCCGGACCGACCATTTTTGATTGGAACTATTTTGCACCAGTATTCCTCCTAAAAATAATATCTGGAATAAACTTGAAATAAGTCATTATTTTAGACATATATCATTAATTATACATCAATATCTTCAAACACTGCAATTAATTCTGCCCTTTTAAACTTGCCTTTACCTTTAAACGGTTCATCGTAATGAAGACGATAAGACATTCACAATTTTTTCCGGAGCCTTCCGGTTTAGCCGTCTTTATCCGCCGTCTCCCTATTGCGGCGGGCTCGTTCGGCTAAATAGCGGTATGCTTCGTTCACACTTCGTTCCCGCTGTTCGCTATGGTTATCCCGGAAGCTAAAACCCCGCATCAAGTCAATCAAGCGGTTTTGTGCCTCCCACCATGCTTCCAGTAAAGCCCGGGCCATTCTCATTTGCCCTAAGGATGTGCTACGATACCCCAGTTCAATCACTAAGAGCAACAACGCGATTATGATCAGATAGTTTTGCAACGATGCCTTTTTCCAAGCCCACCCCGCCTCGGGAATAGTTTCAAAGCGATCAAAGATTTTTCCGCCGCTGGCGGAAGCCAATTGGCCGAGGAAAAGCAAATCCGGTTCGAAAATCGGCAACTCTTCTCCCGGTTGATTCCAAGCCCAAGCAATTGTTATGTCGCCTTCTAAGCGATCACGAATTTGAAATGTATGTAACCCAGCCCCTTGTAAACTTACCAAAGCTTGATAATGACCGAGGGCTGTTTCTTGAAGCTTAAAAGTTTCTCTGGTATTGTCGGCGTTTCCGAACAATTGGAGACCGGTGCGGAGCCGCCGATCCGTTCCGATGGCTTCGACTTCAATTAAGGCGTTTCCCGCCTCAACTCTGGTTCGTGCCTTCAATCCAGTATCGGAATAACCACGCTCAATCGCCCGGATTAGCTGGCTCCATAAAAGGTTATAATAACTGGTTCCGGACCATTCCGCCAACCATCTCCCACCGGAATCGCCTGTAAAAACCGCCACCTGTCCACTGCCGTAACGCCAGGAGGCCAGTAATGGATCGCCCTTGCCGATCTCCAAATGAACCGTAGCCAAATTTTTAGGTTTGGTAATCAGATAACCCTTAACTTGGGGAAGTCCCTGATCCAATCCGCTTAAAATCGGAGCCTTGGTCCGTAATTTCGGTTGAAAGGAACCTTCTTGAATTAAGTCCCGGGTTACCCTTAATGTTTCTTTCAAAATCACTTTGGGAATCTGGTCTAAATCAGCCCGGTAGAATTGGCCCTCACCCCAGGCGGCGATGTTGCGCAATAACTCTTCGTTAATCTCTTCCCCGATGCCAATGGTGGTAACCGAAACCCCGGCTGTTCTTAAGCGAGTGATTAATTCTTTAAAGTCAGCATTGGAGGTGGTCAAGCCATCGGTCAGGATTACCGTATGGCGCCTTACCGGGCCTCGATCACGGAAACCATTGCTGATCTCTTCAAAGGCGGTAGCTAAATCCGTTCCTCCCCCTTGGCCAATTTCCGAAAGAGAACTCCGAATTATCTCTTTACGACTAACAGAAGTGAACGGTAGAATCCAAGTAGGGGAAGTATCAAAAGCAAGGATTCCGACTTCATCTATTGGGTTTAACTCCTCGATCGCTCCCATGACCCCTTGCATGGCAGCCAATTGTTTCGAAGTATTTCCCACCATTTCCGACATTGACCCAGAATGGTCGATTACAAATAGGATATTGGCCCGAGTAAACAGGAGCCGTTGCCTGGTATCGGTCTGGACCGGCAAAAGATCCTCCAATTTTGTAGCATAATACTCGCCCCGTCCCAATGAGGAATCGCCGCCGACCACTAACAACCCACCACCGCCTGCTACATAACTTTGGATGGCTGTTTGTTGGGCCTCAGTTAAATAAAGCGCGGGGACATTGTCCAAGACAACTGCTCCATAGCCGGTTAAGCCAAGCGCCGTCTCTGGTAAATCTCCTATCCGGCCAAACTCAACGTTCATTCCCTGAACTCGCAAGCTTTCACCAATCGGGGAGCGAAACGGGCCTTCGTTAACAACCAACACCCGGGCTGGACCTTTTACTTGAAATACTCCACCGGTAATAGCCCCGGGAAATGGTTCGCCTTGGTCGTCGGTGGCCTCAACCATTATCCGATAAGCGCCGGTTTTTTGGCCCGGTAAGTTCAACGGGACCGAAGCCCTTCCCGGCAACAAGGGGATCCGCTTTTTAATCAAGATCCGATCGTCAATTTTAACGGAAAGGAAAATAGTCCGGGCTTGGTCGGTCTCGATCTTCCAATAACCCAAAACCGGTTCATAGGGATGAATGTTTTCAGGCAATTCCAAGCCATGCACGAGCAATCCGCTTGCCGCCCGCCCGATGGGAACGACATTAACCGGGATTCCTTTCATGCTTTGTAAAACTGTGTTTATCCCTCCGCCGGATGTCGGATGACCATCCGAAAAAAGCAAAATGCTTGGATTTCCACTGGCTTGGGTCAATAATTCTTTACCCAGCCGTAAAGCAGCTTGTAAATCGGTCGCTCCAGGCCGGGGGGCGCTCAGGTCCACTCCGGACAAAATTGAGACTACATCTTCAGGAGTGGAAAAAGGGATAATCAGCTGCGGTTCTCCGGCAAATGATGCTATGGCTACCCGGTCTTTTGCTTTCAATTGGCCGATTAATCGCAAGGCGGTGGAACGGGCCGCTTCGATTTGCGAAGGTTCAATGCTGGTGGAAGTATCGAATAAGACTACTAATTGTCTTTGGTTTGACGGCAGCTTTACCGTCGTTCCTGCTAGGGCTAAAACCGTCGCCCCAATCGTCAAAACCCTCAGTAATGTCAGGCGGGTCAGGTTATGATTACGCCCCGATCGATAAATCTCAACTGTGGCAGCCGCCCCTCCGTGCCGCCATAACGGAAAATTACCCAGTCTAATGATGGGGATGATAATCAATAGCGCCGGCAACCAATAAGGATTAGTCCACCACATTTACGTTTTCCCCTTTCCCCGCCAAACGCCCCGCCAAACTATCCATTCCAAGAACAAACACCCTAGCAAAATCATTAACGGCCATTGGACCAAAGATATTTGGTGGGTTGTAAATTCGAGCGCCGCCGTTGCTACCGGTTCTTTTAGATGAAGGGGCTGTGGTGTTAAATCTGATTCGGTAAAAGGAGGGTTCACCGCTAAAAAGCCTTCTTCCGAACCGCTTTTCCATTGAAAAACGCCGGAGGCGAGAGCTTTAATCCGAAGCAACGGGCCGCGCCGATCGATATCGAAAAACCGATCATTGACGATGCCCCATTCTGGAGGTTCTCCTAAAACCGCAATTTCACCCACGGTTAGATTATACGCCAGTTGGTTCCCTACCTGAGGCGTGCACCATTGTAATAAGTTTTGAAAGAATATCGGGAAAGATCCGGTGAGCCCGAGGTTGGTTTGGTATAAATTGAAACCGCAAACAACCTTACGCCAGCCTTCTTCTTCCCAAGCTGCGATAACCGGCTTTCCGGCAACTTCCCCTAAGATCGCCAATCCGGGTTTGACTTTTAGCGCCTGCCCATCGACAATCTGGACCCCGCCCCAATTGACGAAGCGAAGCAAGGGGTGGGAAATAGTGACGGGATCGAGATTCCCGACGACACTTCCACCGAAGTTAACTGGAGCTTGAGGAGGTATTTGTTCAAAGGTAAGCAAGTTTGCTTTCAAATTTGGGGGGACCGTTACCCGATCGGCGATGACCAGGTCCCAATAGCCGAAAAGGGGTTCGGGAAATTCGGGAATTGAGTTAATATCTATCGCCGGGTGGCCCAAAACCGACTCTAAAAAAGGGTTAGCCGGCCCTACTTGCAATACCCGGAAACGGCGTTGCCGGTTAACCGCTAAATATGAACCATCATCCGAATCCAAAGCATCCTGGTTTTGGTCCAGTCGAACTTGGTAGACCCCGGGTTTGACATCTTCACCCAGGTTTAGAGTGTGATTTGACAATCCAGGTGGAAATTCCAAAAGAGCCCGGATCAAAACCCGTTCTTGATAAATCAAGCTGACTTGGGTCTTTCGTTCATCCGGCCAACCGTTGTACACTATGAATGAAGCTTTTGACCCCTGCAAACGTAATCCGGAAATACCCAGGTTACCCCGGTCCTTACCGATGATCAGCGTCTTGATTCTTCCGTCAAAAACAGCAGCTAATTTTCGACCGCCTAAATCGAGGCCTCCGTCGCTGATCAAACAAGCCTTCCAAAGGCCATTCCGGACGCCTAACCACGCTTGCAATTGGTTGGCTACCTCTGCTTCGTCAAACCCGGCATTGCGAGTCCCGATTCTTTTTAGCTCCGCTAAAATCCGGTGGTGTTCAAATGTAGGTTCAGCTAAAGGTTTGGCGTCGGTATCGCATAAGAAGACCATACAGTTGGTTTTAGGATCGAGGGCCTCAATTTCCTTAGCCAATAATTCCCGGGCCATCTCCAGCCGGGTCCGCCCTGATGCGGATGAGTTTTCGACCGCATTCATACTGGCTGAAACATCCACTAAATAAACCATTCCCGGTGACGCCAGATGACGAACGAATAAAAACGGTTGGGCAGCAGCTCCGACTGCAGCCAAAGTTGTAATAACCTGCAACAATAGCAACAAGACTGACCGGCGCCGAAGTCTGTTACCTCCGGTAGTCACATTTTGAAGACGGGACCAAATATAAATGGAGGAGACTGGTTGGGAACGAAACCGCATCCGTAAAAAGTAAAAGAATAAAATCGGCAATATGGCTAAGCTCAACCAGGTTGCTCCGGGAAGGGCCCATTTTAACATAGAATCCCCTCCTTGCGCAGGTCCTTCTGTAAGATCCGGGCTAAAGGAGCGTCAGTCCCGATCATAGTGTGGCCTAGGCCGTTACGATGACAGGTTTTTCGTACCTCTTGCAAAAAAGAAGCCAATTCCCGGCGGTATTTTTGAGTAGCACCCAAATCGGCGTGAAGGGAGATCTCTCCCTTACCTTCCAGATCAATTAGGGTAACTTCTCCCATAAACGCCGGGTCCAATTCTTCGGGGGCTAAAATTTGAATTAAATAACCTTCACAACCGCTAGCGGCCAACCCAGTGATCAGCTGTGGCCATTCCGGAAAAAGCAAATCGGAGAAAAGAACAGCCAAACATTTATGGCCGTATCGGGAGGCAAATTGCCGAATACAGGAAACCGGATCGCTCATTGCCACCGGTTCAATTTTGAGTAAGGCTTTACTCACTGCGCTTAACGAAGCCCGAGAGCGTCCCGGGCGGAAGATTTCGGTCAGGTTCTGCCCCAATGCCGCAATTCCGGCGCGGTTGCCATCGTTAAAAGCAATCCCCGCCAAGATGGCGGCGATCCTTTCGGCCAACCATAATTTATCCGGGTTGCCGTACCGCATTGACCGGCTATTATCGATCAGCATCATTAAAGTAAGCTCTTTTTCTTCAGCGCACAACTTAACCAGTAAGCGATGCAAACGAAGAAAAACAGACCAATCGATCCGGCGGATATCGTCGCCGGGTTGATACTCCCGGTAATCCGCAAATTCGATTCCGCCGCCTTGAACCGGGCTATGCTGCTCGCCGGTGATCAGACCGGCCATCCGCCGTTTTGCAACCAAACTCAGCCGGCTGATCAGTTGCAGGTCTTTATTATCGAGCAATTGCTGATCCATAGGAACCCTCGTTACAAATAATGGTTTTTTTATGAAAAATCACAATGGTTTTCTTCTGCATTCCTACTTCTGTATTCCGAATTCTTGATTTTCTGCTGGCTTTTGAATACTATCCACTTGATCACTGGGTGATCTCCTCCGGCCTAGTCTTATCGGTGGGTAGCCCGGCTAAGATTTCGTTAAGTAAATCATCGATTTTAACCCCTTCGCTGTAACCGTCGAAATTTAACGCTATCCGGTGTCGCAGTGAAGGTTGGGCCAATTTTTGAACATCTTCCAGGCTGACATTGAAGCGTCCCGCCATTAGAGCGCGGGCTTTAGCCGCCAAGATCAGGCTCTGAGCGCCCCGAGGGCCTGCGCCATACCTCACAAATTGTTTAATATGAGGTAAAACCCCTTCCCGCTCCGGTTGGGTAGCCAAAATCAACCTCGCTGCATAATTAGTCACATGAGACGGGACTACCACTTCTCTCACAGCCAACTGCATCGTCCTTAGTTCCGTGGCCTCCAAAATAGCTCCGACTTGCGGATTATTAACCCCGACCGTCCGTTCAATGATCGTTTCCAACTCCGACTCCGACGGCTGGTTAATTAATATTTTAAAGAAAAACCGGTCGATTTGCGCCTCAGGTAAAGGATAAGTCCCTTCCATCTCTAGTGGGTTTTGAGTGGCCAATACCAAAAAGGGGCGAGGCAGCTCGTGGCGTTCACCTCGGACCGTCACTGCCCGCTCTTGCATTGCTTCTAAAAGCGCTGATTGAGTCTTGGGCGAAGCCCGGTTGATTTCGTCGCCTAATACCAAATTGGCAAATACCGGCCCCGGTTCGAACCGGAGGTTAAAGTTTTTACTTTGGTCCTGGATCACCATACTGGTTCCGATGACATCGGCAGGCATCAAATCGGGAGTAAATTGAATCCGTGAGAACTGTAAATCCAAGGTATCGGCCAAGGTTCTTACCAGCAAGGTCTTCCCAAGTCCGGGGACGCCCTCCAACAGAACATGTCCTTCGCAAAGGAGCGCGATTAGGGTTAACTCTACTACTCCTTCCTGCCCGACGATGACCCGGGCTATCTCATCCCGGACCCGCCTTAAGCCTTCGACATTTTCACTGATTTTCTCCGTTAATTGGTGATCCTTTAGTGCCGCTTTGCTCATTTTTGGGCCTCCTTTATGGCAGCGTCTTTGGTTTCTTCAGATAAGACCAAG
>JBLNDC010000146.1:0-21302 GCA_050261255.1 Bacteroidota bacterium | reverse complement strand
TGTGATACGGCGTCTTTTGATTTTCTGTCAAACATCTTTCTTAATCATCAAGCTCACCCCTATCTGTTCTTCCTGGGAGCTTATCGCCATAATGAAGTGGACTCAGGTCACCCCTTGTCCAGACTAATTTTGAGCGCCAAAGGGAGTAACCGGCCATTGCGGGAAATTAGGCTGGGGCCTTTGGAACCCATCCATTGCCACGAAATGGTATCCTATATCCTTGATGCTTCCCTCAAACAGACCAAGACGTTATCGGACTTCATTAGCATGTTAAGCGAAGGAAATCCGCTCTTTGTCAGTGAAAGCCTGTCATATCTTCATAATGAAGACCTGCTTTTCCTTGATGAGGAACGGCAATGGCGCTGGGACATGAAAAAGATCCGCCGGTCCGACATGCCCAATACGGTAGTTGCTATTTTTGGCTCAAAGATTCGGAAACTGGGACCGGATCTCATCGACTTACTTGAATTCTGCGCCTGTATGGGCAATAGGTTTTCACCTACGGAGATCTCCTTGATCCATGAAATGAGCCTTTCGGAAACCTTTGAGCTACTAAAACCAGCCCTTGGACTGGGACTGCTGATGGAAAATAAGAACCAGTTACAGTTCATCCACGATAAAGTCCAGGAAGCGACTTTATCCGCTATAACACCGGAAAGACGCCGTCAGATTCATTGGCAAATCGGAAACCATATGCTGCAAGCTGCATGGAAGCAGACGGCGGATATCCAAAAAATCGATAATTTATTTACCATTGTTTCTCACCTTAATTTAGGGAGAACTGATTCTTTGGATACCGAGACCGGGTATTTACTGTCGGATCTTAACTACTACGCCGGCAATAAAGCATTGGACTCCTTGGCTACCGAAGCGGCCAATGATTTTTTCAAACTCAGCAAAGCCTTGTTACCAGACGACTGTTGGGAGGATGATCATTACGGCCGCACTTTCAAGATCTTTAAAAAATTGGCCAAGACCGAGCTGATGTGCGGTAATTATGCAAATTCAGAGCGACTCCTCTCCGAGCTGCTGGATCATGCTAAAACTGATTTGGACAAGGCGGAGTGCCTGGCGGAACAGACAACTTCGTTATCGTCAATCGGCAATTTTATTAAAGCGATTGCTACGGCCAACCAGGGTCTGGCCTATTTCGGCAAAGCCATCCCGGACAGTCCGGAGGAAGCGGACCGAAAAAGGAAAGAGCTAAGGGAAAAAATCGCCTCCTGGGAGGGGGATATCTGGGAGACCATTCTGAACATGCCCTTTACCACTGATCGACAGAGCAAAATCGAGCTGGCTTTTTATAGCGAGCTGATTCCCGATTTGTATATGTCCGGCCTTGTGCCCCAGCTTTATCTGGCGGCGGTCCAGTCAACCCAGCATTGTTTATCCGGAGGCATGGATGAATCGGTGATTTATTCATTCAGCATTATGGGGCTTCAGCTTGGGGAGGAGGAAGAGTTCTCCCAAGCTTTCCGCTATGAAGATCTGGCCCGTGACTTATCCGCCAAATACCCGAATACCTTCGGCGCTACCCGGGGGATGAATGGGATAGTTTGGTGTAATATGCATTCCCGAAGCCATCCGAAAGAGATCGTTAATTATTGTCTTAAGTCGATCCAAAGCGGTAGGAACTGTGGAGACCTATATAACGCCGGACTTTCCTACGGGCCCCTATGTGGAACCTACAGGTTCAGGGATGGGACTTTTACGTAATCGAAGACTACGTCAACGAATGCTTTCAATTTTCCAACCGGTATCATCTCTCCTTCTCCGCTAGGCTAGCGGAAGCGATGCGGGCCGGTTGGGTCGAGCCCATGAAGAAAAACTATGCACCGCTATCAATGGCAGAGACTTTGAAGCAATGGGAGGAAGATAATCATATCGCTTCGGTAGGAAGCTATTACGTCCATCGTGGATTAACCCATTACTACTGCGGAGAATACGAAGCAGCCGGCCGGTGCTTGGAGGTTGTTCGGCGATACTTATCGGGGCTTACCGATAATGTGCTAAAAAGGCAATGGCATGTTTTTCTGGTCTTGAACGCGCTCAAGTTATATGAAAGGGATCAAGACCATCAGACCAAAGAGGAATTTATAGATTGGATACGGCCTATTATCAAGAAAATTGAAACCTGGGCCGCTTTGGGGCCACTGTTAAAACCATATTTAGCCCTTCTCTATGCCGAGCTGGAAAGGGTTACCGGCGATTGGCGGGAAGCCCGGAATCGATATTTGGATGCCATCAATCTCGCTCACGAACAAGAGTATCTATTTTTAGAAGGTTACCTATATGAGTCATTAGGCGAACTGCTCCGGCGAACCGGCCAGCATCCTGAAAAGCTCTATTTTGTCGAGGCGGCGCGTTTATACAGAAAATGCCGGGCGGAGCGAAAAGAGATCAGCCTCCGCGAAAAATATCCCGAGTATTTTGAGGAAGAGAAAACAGCCTCCGGGCAATTTGAGCCGGGGTCCGCCAACAGATCGATCCTTCCGGAACTTGACGTTGATTATCTCATAAAATCTTCCCTGGCCATTGCCGCTGAAATAGAGCAAGACGCTTTGTTAAAAAAGGTTATGAATGTGGTGTTGCAAAGCTCAGGAGCGCAGCGCGGGTTTCTCTTGATTGAAGAAGAAGGCGACCTATATATCCGCGCCGGGAGCCAAATCGGGGCGAAACAAGTTGCCCGGACGGTCAATGAAAAACTGGAGGATGCGGTAGATATCTGTAAGGCCATCGTCCGTTATGTATATCGGACCAAAGAAAGATTGATTTTGAGCAATGCGATGGAGGAAGGAATTTTCAAGGACAATCAGGAGATCCATGACCTGCAGTCGCGTTCGGTTCTTTGCTTGCCGGTGATTAAACAAACTAGAATGATTGGGATCCTATATCTGGAAAACCGGTTGGCGGATGGAGTATTTACCGCCGAAAAGACACAGCTTACCGAATTGTTGACCTCCCAGGCGGCAATCTCCATCGAAAACGCCCGGTTAATCGAGGAAATGAAAAAAGCCGAGGAGCAAATTAAAGAATCGCTTCAAGAAAAAGAGGCTTTGCTTACGGAGATACACCACCGGGTCAAAAACAATCTTCAAATCATCCAAAGCATGCTCAATTTGCAAATGCCTTATATCAAAGATGAGCAAGCGATTGAACTATTCAAAGAAAGCAAGAACCGAATTTACTTAATGGCTTTAATTCATGAAAAATTATACCGTTCCGAATCCTTGGCCAAGATCGACCTTCCTGAATATATTCGAAGTTTGGTAAGGAACTTATTTCTTACTTACGGGGTAAGCGAGATAAACGTCAAAACGAAAATTTTCATCGAGGACGTAACCCTTAATGTGGATACGATCATTCCTTGTGCTTTGATCATTAACGAATTGGTCTCTAATTCACTCAAACATGCTTTTCAAGGTTTATCCGGACAGGTTAAAGGATCTGGTGAAATTGAGATTAACCTGCGCCAGGATATGGACTCCCAATTTATTTTGACTGTTAGCGATAATGGCATCGGCATGCCTAATAACTTTGAATTACAAAATTGTCAATCGCTGGGGTTGAAACTAGTAAATGTCCTGGTAAGGCAATTAAGTGGCGAGATTGTTCTTAATACCAACGGTAAAACTGAATTTACAATTACATTTACGGAGTTAAAAAGAAGCAGGAGGCTGACAAAATGAACGGCGCAAGGATCATGGTTGTCGAAGACGAGGGTATTGAAGCGCTAGACATTCAGAACAGGCTGATCAGTATGGGGTATATCGTTCCTTATATTGCAGTCAACGGAAAGGAAGCGATGGCGAAAGCAGCAGAAATCCGTCCCGATCTGGTGTTAATGGATATCATGTTACACGGAGAAATTGACGGTGTGAACGCCGCCGAACAAATTCGCGCCGTTTTAGATATTCCTGTGATTTATCTTACGGCCTTTGCGGACGAAAAAACATTGCAACGCGCCATGTTAACTGAACCTTATGGCTATATTGTTAAACCCTTTAATGAAAGGGAATTACAGATCAACATCGATATGGCGCTCTATAAGCATAAAATGGAAAGAAAATTGAAGGAAAGCCAAAAGTGGTTTGCGATAACACTCAAGAGCATCGGAGACGCAGTGATCACCACTGACCAAAACGGCTTAATCACTTTCATGAATCCCATGGCCGAAAAACTTATGGGGTGGGGTTTGGATGAAGCCTTAAACAAAAGGCTTATCGAAGTATTCAACATCATTAATTGTCATACCCGCCAACCAGTGGAGAACCCGGTCGACCGGGTTATACATGAAGGCGTTACGGTCGGACTGTCCAACCATACTATCTTGATCTCTAGAAACGGTAAAGAAATACCAATCGATGACAGCGCTGCGCCTATCAAAGACGATCAGGGAAACCTAGTCGGTGTGGTTTTAGTGTTTCGTGATATTACCGAGCGTTATCAGGTCGAACAAGAAAGACAATCCACCGTCGAATTTCTCCGTTTAGTAAACAGGAGTACCAGCACGGATGAGTTGATTAGGGAAGCAAGCGTATTTTTCCAGAAGCAATTCCACTGTGAAAATGTCAGTATTAGTTTATCGGAAGGGAATGACTATCCTCAAAGCCATGCTTATGCTCTTGAGGCTGAAAGGCGGACCAATACCGGTAGCCGATGTAACGTAGAAGGCTCCGAATTTAAAACGTTGATTCCGTTAACAGCCGGCGGAGGTCAAATTGGACAACTGCAACTGGACCATTGCAGCCAAGAAGTTTTTTCCACCAGGACCGATGAACTTTTAAAGAGGTTGACGGATTATTTGGCGGTGGCCTTGGCGAAGTTACGGGCTGAGGATGGTCTGCGTCAGGCCAGAGACGAGTTGGAGATGGGGGTTCAGGATCGAACAATGCAATTGACAGTTACCGTTAAGCAATTGGAAGAGGAAATTGTTAAGCTGAAGGCTATGGAGAAGGCTTTGCGTGCCAGTGAACAGGCGGTGGAAACGGAAAAAAGACTGCTGCATGAGATCTTAGAACTACTACCGGCTTACTTAATACTATTAACCCCCGATTATCATGTGCCCTATGCCAATCGTTTCTTTAGGGAGCGTTTCGGCGATCCTCAGGGGCGGCGTTGTTTTAAATATCTATTTGGACGTGACGAACCGTGTGAGATTTGTGAAACGTTTACAGTCTTTAAAACCATGAAGCCGGTGGAGTGGGAATGGAAAGGGCCGGACGGCCGTGATTACTATATTTATGATTTTCCTTTCATAGAAACTAATGGCTCTACTCTCATTATGGAGATGGGTATCGATATTACCCAGCGTAAACTGGCTGAAAAAGCGCTGCAAGAAGCGAGCGCCTATAACCGGAATTTGATTGAAGCCAGTCTCGACCCGCTGGTGATGATCGGTCCCGGTGGAACAATCACCGATGTGAACGCCGCCACTGAGTTTGCGACCGGCTATAGCCGGAAGGAACTGATCGGGACGGATTTTTCGGATTATTTTACGGCGCCGGATAAAGCCCGGGCAGGTTATCAACGGGTCTTTCAAGAAGGTTCGGTAAGGGATTACGCTTTAGAGATCCGCCATCGGGACGGCCATATTACGCCTGTCCTGTATAATGCTTCAGTTTATCGGGACGATACCGGGAATGTCATCGGAGTTTTTGCGATAGCCCGGGATATTTCCAAGCTTAAACAGGCTGAAATGGAACTGCAGAAACATTGGGAATTACTCCAGGTAACTTTGGATTCCCTCGGTGAAGGAGTAATCGCTACGGACCAGGAAGGACAAATTATGCTGATTAATCAGTTTGCCGCTAGTCTTACCGGATATTCCCAAACTGAATCTATTGGAAAATCAATATTTGAAATTTTCTATGTTATCGATGATAAAACTAGCGAGCCAATAACCATCATGCCTCCCCAAAAGATACTAAAAGGTTTAATATTAGTAACGCGTGAATTAAAGGAAATCCCAATCGCTTTAAATAGTTCGACCATAAAAGCCGTGAATGGGCGAATCATTGGAACGGTAATGATCTTTCAGGACATTTCTGAAAAACAAAAAGTTGAGCAGGAACTGCTCAAGACAGAAAAATTGGAATCCCTCGGTATTCTTGCCGGAGGCATAGCCCATGATTTTAATAATGTCCTTGCGGCCATTCTGGCTAATTTACAATTAGCTAAGGTGAAATATGAAAAACATGAGGATATTGGAAAATATCTTGAAGATTCCATAATAACCACCCATCGCGCCAGCGACTTGACTAAACAGCTCCTTACTTTCTCCAAAGGGGGCGCTCCGGTTAAAAAAACTGCGTCTTTGTCCGATGTGATTCGGGATACGGCCCAATTCGCCTTGCGCGGTTCCAAAGTCAGAGCGAAATTCAATATTCCGGGTACCTTGTGGTCGGTGGAGGTCGATATCGGACAGATCAGCCAAGTAATCCATAACCTAGTCATCAATGCCAAACAAGCTATGCCGAAGGGAGGGATTATTGAAATAACCGCGGAAAACATTGAGGTTGAACCCAGAAACCGGTTTAATCCAGGAAATTATATCAAGATTACCGTTAAGGACCAGGGGATTGGGATCCCTAATGAAAAGCTTAATAAGATTTTTGATCCTTTTTATACCACTAAAAAAGAAGGAACCGGCCTAGGCCTCGCCATCTCCTATTCGATCATCCGGCAGCATGATGGTTACCTTGAGGTGGAATCAAAGCTTGATGTCGGCACAAATTTCTCTATCTATTTGCCTGCTTTACCGGAGGCCAAAGTTTTGGTTGAGGACCAAAAAGAAGTTGCCTCTGTCGGCGAGGGGTTAAAAATTCTGTTGATGGATGATGAAGAATTAATTTTAAAGAGCGTAGGCGAGATGCTGGAATACTTGGGGCATCAAGTATTACAAACCTTTGACGGCGAGAAGGCGATCAAGTTATACCGGCAAGCAATGGATTCCGGCAATCCCTTTGATATCGTCATTATGGACTTGACCGTTCCCGGCGGCATGGGCGGCCAGGAGGCCATCGCTTATCTGCGGGATATCGATCCCCATGTGAAAGCGATAGTTTCCAGTGGTTATGCCAATGATCCCATTATGGCGGATTACGAACGTTTTGGGTTTTGCGGTGTCGTGACGAAACCATACCAAATCGATGAATTGCTTAAAGTAATCAATAGGGTGATTGACAATAAACAGCTCACCTTAAAATTAAGCATCAATTAAATGCTTTTGCCACTGGCCTGTAGCATCGTTTTAAACCTTAAGCATTCATTATATGAAAAATAGACACGGCCCATTGTTTTAATTAATCTTGGCCGAGTCTATTGATGATTTGCCTTTTCTAACGCAAGCCGTAAGTTCTGTTGACATCCAAAACAAACATGATGCCATTGCCGGGGGCGTCGATTTTCAGGTTTTCTCTAATTGAAGCGATAATCGCACCGGTGAGATCATTGGTAGCCAAGATCATTACAATTTCTTTTTCCGGCTCGATCGGCATCGAAAATAACATGTTATTTTCGTGAATACCCGAACCTCTGGCATTAATGATCGTGGCCCCTCTGGAACCGGCAGCGGTTGCCGCCTGGATTACCGCATCAGCGTTGCCTTTATCGACAACTGTAAAGATTGCGTGATGCATAGTATTGGTTACACCTCGTCTTTCTTTATGGTTAAACTCATGACTGTCCCTGGTTCCGATAAGACCGGTAACAGAAGTAGAAAAGGCTATACCATGTTTGGGTTTTGCAAAATTAAACTTGTGGTCAATTTCTGCTAAGACATGATAAGCTAATGTCTTCTCGGCGATTATCATTACAATTTCTTTTCTGACATCGGATAAATCCAGGATTTCCAATAAGTGATTATTGATGGTTCCCTTGCCCAAAAAGATGGTGCCGCCGGTTACCCCATTTTGTTTGGCAATCTTCATAACTTTGCTGCCCAACCCGAAGTTGACAATGATGAAAAATAACTCGAATTGTTTAAGGGAAGAATTATTTTCCACTGATCCCCAAGCCTCCTTTGGCGGATTTAATCTTAAAAATTAATCCCAGAACTTGAAGAGCAATGATCGGCGTCAAAGCCACCATCGCAATCACCCCAAATCCATCGATTAGGACATTAGCTCCCTCAATGGATTCGGCCGCCCCTTGGGCAAAGGCCAAGATAAAGGTGGCGGTCATCGGGCCGGAAGCGACCCCTCCGGCGTCAAAGGCTATCCCTACGAATAATTTCGGCACATAATAAGCCATTGCTATTGAAATTATATACCCGGGCAATAAAAAATGCCATAATTGAATTTCAGGTACTATTATCCTCAACATCGACAAAGCCACGGCAAAGGCGACTCCGATTGACAGCGCAAATACGACCACGTTTCTTTTTAGATAGCCACTGGTTACATTCTCAATCTGTTCGGTTAATACGTAGACCGCCGGTTCCGCCAAGATTACCACTAATCCCAAGATAAACCCGGCCATAACGACCAGCCATTGTCCGTCGAAAGACGCCAGATTATAACCTACAATACTTCCTACATCCATGAAACCGGCATTGACTCCGGTTAAAAATAGGACTAATCCTAAAAATGTATAAACAATCCATTTCATAATCTTATTAAAAGCCTTTTTGGAAAGCCTAAATGAAATGAACTGAAAAAATAAAAAAATCACTAAAATAGGGAACAAAGCCCAAAAAACTTCATCGGCTATAATAGGCAGTTTTTTGATAAAAGGAGCCATAATTGAAGCCGATCGGGATACTTCATATTCCAGACCGGCTGTAATTGTATCCGATTTTGATAAGATACTCATAATGATTACCCCAAGGATAGCGCCGGCGGAAGCGATGGCCACCAGGCCGAAACTATCTTCTTCCGAGGCTTTGCCGTCTTTTTTTAAAGAAGATACCCCCAATGCCAGGGCTAGGATAAAAGGGACGGTCATCGCTCCGGTAGTGGCGCCGGACGCATCGAACGAGATTGCTAAAAATTCCGAAGAGGTGAAAATAGCCAGCCCAAAAATGATCAAATAAATTATGGTTAGTAGTTTGTGTAAAGGTTTGTTAAAGACTATTCGAAATAAACCGATGGCAAGCATGACTGCGATTCCAATAGAGACAACCACTACAATACCTAATTTGGAGACCGCGCCCGAAGTAACGGAGGCCACTTGACCCGCTAAAATATGCAAATCCGGTTCGGCGATGGAAATGAAAAAACCAAGGACCAAGCCGGCAATACCTACGATCCATACCTTATTGGTTTTGGTGAGGGATACTCCCATTAAAGTGCCGATCGGGGTAACGCCGATATCCACGCCAAACAAGAAGATTGACAACCCTAATATTATTGAGAGTGCCCCTAGCAGAAATCTAAATAACAAGTGAGTCTCAAGGGGCGTAATCGTAAAATGCAATATCAAAACGATGATGGTGATCGGAAGTACCGCAAATAAAACTTCCTTAAATTTTTCCGTGAGAACATTCAAATACTACCCACTTCCTTTCGTTTATTTTTAACCGGTGGCCGATGTATTTCTTAACTTAAGCGGTTTCATTTCCCAGGCTCTGTTTTTTGATTATTTAAGACGCTTATTACGGAGAAAGTTTATGAAGTCCCTTACTTCTTCAACTTCTTGGTCGGTTAAACCATCAGTATTTAAACTTGACCCAAGGGGAGAAGAAGAAGAGTCATTAATATAACCGGCAGCTTCCATTATTTCTGTAAAGTTTGCCCCGAGGGCGGCAGCGATCGATTTTAGCGCCAGCGGTGAGGGGTGCTTTCTGGTTCCATTTTCAATCCGGCAGATTTCGGTATGGCTAAGGTTGGCGATTTCAGCCAATTTTCGTAGGGAGAGGTTTCGGGCCATCCTATGTTCTGCAATGAACCTTCCCAAATTGTTCATGATTACGCCTCCGTTCTCGAAAAAGTATATCATAAAATGTAACCGATAGGCAACATGAATTCTTTACAATCGAAGTTGTGTTGTTGCTTGAAAATCGGTCCGCTTTAACGCCGAATTATAAGATTTCAACAACATCAAAATTAGAAATGAAAGCTTGAAAGTGGATTATCAAATGGAAGGTTAAAATGCAGGGTTTATCGGAAAATCTCAGGTGAGCGAGGTTTTTAATAAGCTAATAAACGAATTTTACAAATACGGAACCGCCCCGGCAAGCCGGGGCAAGCGATAGGATGAAATGAACCGTTTTCACCATGAAAGAACTTGATGAACAAGAAGTAGACTTTGCAATAAATTTTTTTATTTTTTCTTCATGTTCTTCCATTCTTCATGATTAATAATGATTTGCCATGTATTGTCCAGACATTCCCCCTCGTTCATGCCGAAAACTTGTAGATCGTCATTTGTTGATAAATATCCCCCGGATTTAACAGAGTCGAAGGAAACTCCGGCTGATTTGGCGAGTCAGGGAAATGTTGTGTTTCCAGGCAAAATCCCGCGTGTTTTCCATAAGGCTTTCCCGCTTTTCCAATTAATGTTCCGTCAAGAAAGTTCCCGGTGTAGAACTGGACTCCTGGCTCAGTCGTAAATACTTCCAAGGTTCGGCCGCTCTTTGGTTCAAAGACCTTGGCGGCCAGGGAAAGCTCATTGTTGGTTTTATTCAATACATAATTATGATCATAACCGCCTTTTACTTGGTCAATTTCTATTCCGATTTTTTTGGGGGTGGAAAAATCCATCGCTGTACCTTTAACCGAAACCAGCTCCCCAGTGGGAATTAAATCGGCCGATACAGCGGCGTACCGGTCGGCATTGATCAACGCTTCATGGTCCAAGATATTGCCCGAACCTTCTCCGGTCAGGTTGAAATAGGCATGATTGGTCAAATTGATCACTGTCGGTTGATCGGTAGTGGCTTGATATGCAATCGTAAGTTCGTTTTGGTCATTTAAAAGATAAGTCACTGTAGTGCGGAGATTTCCCGGATAACCTTCTTCTCCGTCCTTAGAGAAATAGGTTAACCTAACGCCGACTTCAGCATCGTTCCTTAATTCTTCCGCATCCCAAACCACCTTATCAAATCCGACCAGCCCGCCGTGGAGATGGTTTTTACCGTCATTAACCGCTAAACGATATTCCTTACCGTTCAAAATGAATTTCCCTTTGGCGATCCGGTTGCCGTAACGGCCGATGAGCGCTCCAAAATAGGGATGCCCGCCCAGATAATCCTCTAAACTATTAAATCCCAGTACGACATCGTCCGTATTGCCGTTTTGGTCCGGTGTGAGTATTGAAGTGATGATTCCTCCATAGGTAATTATTTTTACGGTCATATCTCCCTGGTTTTGGAGAGTGAATAATGAAACTTCCTTGCCTTCTTTTAAACTGCCAAATGGTTCTTTGATTAGTTTCATGAGGTTAAATCCTCCTTGAAATTTAACAGTAAATATTTCCAATTTGTTCTTTGATCACTTCTACATCGGGCGGTAAAATCCTTTGAGAAGCGTCTAGAAAACTTCCGTATTTTAGGTTTGCAGGAATTTCATGGATTTCGACGAATATTAACATAATCTTTTTACATAAATATTCAAGTGTTATTTTAGCGAATTTAGGATTTATGATGATCGTATTGTGACGGCTTAAGTTTAGCATCTGAACTTTTAAAAATTATTGCAGGTAATTTTGATACTACTTTCAATGAATCGAGGTATGTGATTATGCCGAAAAATACCACGATTATCTCAAACCTTGCACCGGATGATTTAAACGCATTATTTTTTTCGATCACCACCAACTGCCCTAATGGGATTGCCTTCATAGACGCTGATTATAAAGTCCGTTACGCCAACGAAACAATTGCAAACTTGACTGGAGTCCCTTTGAAGAATATTGGCGGGATAAATTTCGACCTAATATTGCCATACTGGTCCCGGCAGATTAGAGGGATCTTTGATGAAGTCCGCCGTACCGGAGAGTATTTTAAGACCGACAATGATCCTTTTAGAATTGAAAACCAGGAAAAGCAATGTTCCTATTGGGAGATTACGGTTAGTCCGGTGAATCATAAAAACAGCATTTTCCAGGGTTGGTTGTTGATGCTTCAAGAAGTCACTAAGCATCGAAAAATCCAAGCGGAAAACGTGGTTTTGATAAAAGAATTGGAAGCCCAAATAAAGTTATTGAGGATGATTCCTGAGAGCTCACCGGCAGGCATTGCAATTATAGACGGGGTTTGCTGGACGGTAAAGTGGGTCAATCAAGCTTATTTGGCTTTTATAAACAATCAATTTCAATCAAAAGATTTGATTGGACGTTTGTTTGAAGATTATTTGCCGGAAAGTAAAAAGAGCGAACTAATGGAACTATTACGGAAAGTAGCCTCATCCCACCAGTCGGCTTATGTAGAACTAAACCTTAACCAGGGGCGATTTTGGAATTGTAATGCGACTCCGGTATTCACCAGGGCTGAAGTCCCGGATTTGGTCTTTGCCACCTATGAGATTACCGAACAAATCGCCAACCGGAGAAGAGCCATTGAGTGCGCCAGCCGGGCAGAAAGCCATTTGCATCAGTTGGAGGCGGTAATTGAGAATATGGAAGATGGGGTCATTATCTTTGACCTCAATGAGAAAATAGTCAAAATGAATACAGCGGCGTTACATATATTGGGATATAACGACTTTCAGGACTGCCCCGCAAATTTATTTGAAATCCGAACCGATTTGGAATTTTCAGATCTCAAGGGCAATGTAATTCCAGAGGAAGAATGGCCGTCGAATCGAATCAGGCGTGGTGAGACGGTTCGTAATTTTGAAGCGGCAGTCCGGCGAATCAGCTCCGGAAAAATAAGATACCTAAGTTATAACGGCACACTAATTAATAACTCTAATCAAATACCGGCGCTGGCGGTGATGACAGTTCGCGATATCTCCGATCGTGAAAAGTTACTGCGCGAGTTGGAACAGGAACATAGCAGGCTTCAAGCGGTTTTGGAACAAATGCCTTGTGGAGTAATGGTATTTGACGCCTCCTCCTTGAAAAGAAATCTCGTGAACAAGAAATACAATGAAATCTGGCAGGTTGCCAATACAGCTGTGGAGTCGGACTGTAGGGAACGATACGGCGAATTGTTTCATAACGATGGACGGGCTTACAGTAGAGAGGAATTGCCCCTCTTTAGGTCGATTTATAACGGCGAGATCGTATCCAACGAGGAAATGATTTGTCAACGCAAAGATGGGTCCACCGTCAGTATTATGTGCAATTCCGCACCTATTTTGGGCCGGGATGGAAAGATTGTCGAAGGAATGTTAGTATTTACCGATATTACTAAATTAAAAGAAACAACGGCCAAGGCCGCCCTGGCCAATCAGTTACAGCAGATTATCGAGTTTTTACCGGACGGCATTTTTGTTGTCGATCAGGAACGCAAGATAACTGCCTGGAACCGGGCGCTCGAATTGTTGACCGGAATCCTTAAACAAGTTGTGATTGGAAGAGAATTCAATGCAAATATAGGCGAAGGCTTTGAGCAACTGATGCTGTTCGATGTCATTTTTAACAACACCGATTCCGGCGTTGATGTTAAATATGAAAGGATCGGCGATGTTTTTGGGAAGCAGGTTCTTTTAACTTTACTGAATAAGAGAGAAAACGTGTTGCTTGACATTAAAGCGACACCGATTCGGGATGACCACGGAGCGATTATCGGTGTGATCGAAACTATTCGCGATATCACCGGCCAAAAGGAATTGGAAGCGGAAACCATCAGAATGCAGAAACTGGAATCCCTCGGCATTTTGGCGGGGGGGATCGCTCATGATTTTAATAATATTTTGGCGGCGATCCTCGCCAACCTGCAATTGGCGATGGTAAAATTCCAAAAGCATCAAGACATATCCAAACATTTAGAACATACTATTGAAACTACTTTAAAAGCGAGTTGTCTTACGAGACAACTGCTTACTTTCGCCAAAGGCGGTGTCCCCATTAAGAAGAATATTGCGATAACTGGTTTAGTAAGGGATACTGTTCAATTCGCACTAAGCGGTTCCAACGTCAAGGCAATATTTTCTCTCCCGGAGGATCTCTGGTTGGTAAACGCCGATGAAGGTCAATTAACTCAAGTCATCAATAACATAACCATCAATGCAGAGCAGGCGATGCCTACCGGAGGCGTTATCGAAATTTACGGCGAAAATGTTATTTATGAGGCTACCGGCAAGTATAATCCTGGCCGTTATGTGAAATTAACCATCAAAGACCATGGTTTAGGAATCCCGGAGGAGATTATTCATAAGATCTTTGACCCTTTTTTTACAACGAAAAAGGTAGGATCAGGCCTCGGACTGTCAACTACCTATTCAATTATTAAAAGACATGATGGTTACCTTGAAGTTGAGTCTTCTCCCGGGACCGGCGCTACATTTTATATTTTTCTTCCAGCATCGTTAGAAAAAATAGAAGCCAAAGAAGCGCCGGGGGAAATTAATGCCGGCGTGGATGCTAAAATATTATTATTAGATGATGAAGATATTTTACGAAACGTCAGCGGCGAATTGTTGACTTTTTTCGGATATCGTGTGGTGTTGGCGAAAAATGGGCAAGAAGCGATTGAACTCTATCAAAAGGCTAAACAAAACGGGGAACCATTTCAGGCTGTAATTATGGATTTAACTATCCCCGGGGGGATGGGAGGCCTGGAAACAATGGCCAAACTCCGCCAGTTTGATCCGGAGATTAAAGCCATTGTTTCCAGTGGTTATGCCAATGATCCGGTAATCTCCAATTATGAACAATACGGCTTTAGTGGGGTAGTAATCAAACCGTATAAAATCGATAATTTAGTTACAGTACTGGATCAAGTAATCGAAAAAAGGCAACTGCCCCTGGATTTATCCGATTAATTTCCATGCTGTCGTTAAAATTTCAATTTTAGCAAAGGGTTTTAGCGTTGATTGCCGAAAAAGAATGATAAGTGTAGGTTATTATTTCATTAATCTAATCCGCCGCGAATTTTAAATTAAGGAATTGCATAATTCTTAATTTTAGCTTTAGCTCACAATATATTGATAGGTACATCTGGTTTTATCACTATATATCGTGGCCAAAGGGTTTATTTAGGTAATTATGCAATTCCCTCAAATAGGATTGATAAACATTATAAAAGGAGCAATCATGGTGATAACAAATACAAATACCGAAGAAACGAAGAAAGAGAAACTCGATCGAGCATTGGAAGTAATTTTAGAGGCTGTCAAAAAATTAAATTGCGGTGATAATACTGCTATCGTTTGTCCGATCTGTGGCGGCGAGCTTATTGTCTACAAGCCGTTTAAAAAAAGAGTCGCCGCTAAATGCAAATCTGATAACTGCATTAAAATTTGGGATTGAATATCGACCTTTAACATTACCGCCGCAAGGCGTTTTTTTATTTTAAGGAATTGCATAATTCATGATTTAAGCTATGGTTCACAATAGATTGATAGATACATCCGGGGAGTCACTATCTATTGTGGCCAAAGGGTTTATTAAGGTAATTATCCAATTCCCTCATTTAATAATGGACTCTCATTAACCAAAATTTGATTCCCTGGTCCCCATAACCCAAATCCCAAGGCACGCGATAGCGATCGGCATTGTGGCTATTGGTCAAGGTATAACCTTTGGAGTCAGCGCCGGTGACCACCGAGATATGCGTTACTTTACCTTTTTTCTCATAAGCGACATAATCTCCGGGGAGCAATTCGTAAGACGCTTTTAATACCTGGTTGTAAGTTCCGTAGGCGATCCTCGAAGCCCGTCCGCTGTTTAACATGTAACGGTTAAAAGCATGGGCATTGACCCAAGCCCGGCTGGCCCCTTTGCCGTAATTCCAGGTGTAGGTTTTACGAAAACCGCCGCCTTCATGAAGCACTTGGGAGGCGAAGTTGGCGCAGTCGCCACCGCTATAGTTATAATTTCGGTATTTGGGATTATACTTGAAACCTCCTTCATCGTTAGCGGCGGCCCCGCAGTAAGCGTCAGCGTAGGTCACGGCCTTAAGCCTCCGCGGTTCTAATCCTGAAAAATCGCGGGGCTTTTGGGACGAAATGAAAACATGCTCTGCGGTGGCCTGACCTTTGTCTATCGCTAAAGCGTCAGCGAAAGGATCGGTATACCATTCGCGGCTAATCCGCCACTGTTCATCCTGATGGACCAAGTCCAGGGAATGATAAGTCCCGATCCGCATCAGATTGACGATTGATGGCTCGTTTTCATAAAAGTAACGATACTCGGTAGAAGCTAGCAGCGTTACTCTAATCCCGTTATTTTTCGGCCGGACTTGACGGAGCCGGACTAAAGATTTAATCGCCGCTAATTTCGCCCCTTGTTTATACAACCATTTACGTAGATATTTTTCTTTTTTAACTTGATGTTCATAAGCCCATATTCCATTGCGGGTACTGTGGTCATAGAGACTGGCGAGAGCTGTGAGGTTCCCTTGAAGGATAGCTTGATTCCGCGAATGAAAAATCCCATCGACCAGAGTAAATACTTCGGTTTCCGGTAGGACGATCTCAGGGGAAGTACATTGCAACCAAAAAGAACATAAAAAATGACTGATTACAAAGAGGACTAAGGCAAAGAACCCTATTAAAAAGGAAAATTGTTTACGAGTTAAAACCAGAAACATCCAAGTCCTCTCCCTAGTTAGAAAATGTCATAGTCGCCTGTCGATCCACGTCAACCTCATTTTCATTTTTTGCTTGGGTCCTAGCGATTTAAAAATATTTTAACGTATAGAATGTTGACGTGGCCAATTAGTTAGGATATTCATCTGATCTTATGAGGAAAACCGGAAGATAATGCCCGTTATGATTTGTTATGATTTTATTTGTTTCGATTAAAATTATTGTAGAAATTTGTTAGGCTAAGCAGGAATTTCTTATTCGGGGTAGAAATAATGTTTATGAAAACCCTTTCATAAAACCCTAGTTTATTTCATTAAAAGAATTACCGGTTAAAACATGATATTATTGGCTATAGAAGAGATAAACAGTAATTATTGAAAGCATTTTCATAAGTGACGGAATGTTTTCAGGAGGTCTCATGAGAGCTTCGATTGAAGATGTTGCAAAACTAGCGGGAGTTTCTCCGGCTACGGTTTCCAGGGTTTTAAATAGACCAAGCATAGTCAATGCTCAAACCCGGGAAAAAGTTTTGGAAGCCGTTAAGAAGTTGGACTATTATCCAAAGTCGGCTGCTCAGAGGCTTGCTACAGGTAAAAGCCAAATGTTCGGGTTTGTTTCGATGGTGAAAAGTCATTCCATAATTCACGCGTCCAGTTGGCAATTTTATTTGAGGGTCTTTCAAGGAGTAAACGATACGCTAAGAAAGGCAAAAGAACAAAATAATATCGGTTTACGCTGCTGGATGGATATGGAGACTTATGAGGATGTAGAGAAAACTAAATTATTCCAGAAACTGGCTAAAAGCAATGAAATTGATGGTTTGTTCATTTTGATGCAATGGGAATATCCCGAGTCTTTCTTATGGAACTTAGGAGATTTGCATCGATTGGGGTTTCCTTTTGTCATAATCAATTACTCCTTCTCGCATAGGGATTTTTATTGCGTAAGTAACCAGTATCAAACATTAGCAAAAATGGCAATTGAACATTTTAAGTCAATGGGAAGGGAAAAGATTAGTTATATTGCAGGCCCGGAAGACAATTTATCCACTAAGGAACGGACTAAAGGTTACTTTAAGATTATGAAAGAATTAGGGTTGGAAATTTCAGGCGATTATTATCAGGTTTCCGATTTTGATTCCGCTAGTGGTTATCAATGCGCCCAAAAATTATTAAATCTTTCGGCTCGGCCCAACGCCATCTTTTGTGTCAACGACCGAGTGGCTGCTGGAGCGATAATGGCCATAAAAAACGCCGGATTACGTTGCCCGGAAGATGTAGCGGTGATCGGAAGTGATGATGACGAGATTTGTCGTGTCACATCACCTAAGATTACTACTTTTAGATTGCCTCTATATCAAATAGGGGAAGAGGCTGCGCGCATTATGTTATCTGGTTTTGCGGAAGGCAAATGGGAGAAGCGGCAAAGAGTTTTTTCATATGAACCGGAATTGGTTCAAAGAGAATCTACATTAGGGAGGGGGGTGATTTGTTCGTGAAAGTAATGTCTCTTTAAAAAACAAAAAACATTAGGTAGAGACGGAGGGAAAATCATCAATGAAAAACAAAAGAAGTATCAGTTTAATTGTTTTATTGGTAGGAGTGTTATCGTTTTCTAACTTAGCGACTGCGGCTAAAAAACCGATAGTCATCAAATGGGGCAATGTATTCGCCATGGACATGCCATACAATCAAGGAGTCCAAAAAGCGATTGAGCTAGTGAAGCAACGTAGTAATAATGAAATTCAGATTCAATTTTTTCCCTCGGGCCAGTTGGGTAAAAACTCCGAAATGATAGCGATGTTGGCTCAAGGAATTAGTCAGATGGGTAATGAAGGCGGAGGATTTTTAAGTCAGTGGGCCCCGAAATTTCTGGTTAGCGAAGCGGTTTATGCTTTCAATAGTGTGGATCATATGTTTAAAGTAATGAATGGTCCCATCGGTCAGGAGATGTTTAATGAGCTTTTAAAGAATCGAGGAATAAGAGTCCTTGATGTTTGGTATTATGGAACCAGGCATATCACGGCAAACAAACCAATCAGAACACCAAAAGACTTAAATGGAGTCAAAATGAGGGTGCCCGACGGTCCGCTTTATACGGCCAACGGTGAAGCTCTCGGCGCTAATCCGACCCCTATGACCCTTTCCGAAGTATATCTTTCATTGAATACCGGAGTGATTGACGCCCAGGAGAATCCCCTGCCGACAATTGATTCCTTCAAGTTTTATGAAGTACAAAAATACCTAATTCTAACCGGGCATAATTATAACTTTAATGTAGTCATGGTTAACGATAAATTCTGGAAAGGTTTAAGCTCAAAACAACGGGATCTAATTTCGGACGCGCTCAAAGAGGGCGGTGAGTATGCCCTAAAAGTCGCTCTGGAACAAGAGCAAACCATGGTTCAAAAGCTTAAGGATAACGGCATGACTGTGATTACTCCGGATGTCAATGCATTTAGAGAAGCGGCAAGTAAGAAAATGATTGAAAAGTTTGAGAGCAAATGGGGTAAAGGTTTCTACGAATCAGTCCAAGCATACAAATAATAGTTTAGGTAAGCCGATACTGGTATCGGCTTACCTATAATCTAAATTGAGGAGGGGGGTAAGGGATATGAAAATCAATGAAATGGTGTCTTTTTTTAGGCGCATCGAAGAAATTACTTGTAGCTTATTACTAATTTGTATGTTGGTAGTAACTTTCACTCAAATCATTTTTAGGTATGTTTTTAGAGCTCCGCTTACTTGGTCCGAAGAGTTTGCGCGATTGATGTTTATCTGGTTGAATCTTATCGGTGCCAGCACTGTGACCAGAAATAAAGCTAATGTTTCGTTGGATTTAATAGTTTCCCATTTTCCAGCTAAGATCAGACTGATTATCGAAACCGTCATGAATCTGTTAATAATGGTTGCATTAATCTGGATTTTCATTCCTAGTATTAAGTATGTTCAATTTATGAACACAATTCCTTCGGCGGCTTTGGAATGGCCTATGGGCGTTTTCTATATTGGTATGCCGGTAGCAATTATTTTTATATGCGTTACCTTAGTAAGGCAATTAAGTGAGGCTGCGCAGAAACTACTTACCGGAAGGGGGGACGGGGAATTTGTCAAATGATTTGCTTTGGACGTTGGTATCATTTGCCGTAATGTTTTTTTTCAATGTGCCCATAGTATTTGGCTTAATTTTTTCCTCTTGTGTATACTTATTTTTAAGTGGTATCGACCCATCGATGGTTACTCAGAAATTGATCGGTGGTATGGATAGTTTTATTCTATTGGCGATTCCCTTATTTATCCTAGCGGCGGAGCTAATGAACACATTAGGTTTGTCCAAAAGGATCTATGGCTTTGCCTTATCACTAGTAGGACGGATACCTGGAAGTCTAGCCCATACTAACGTATTGTCCAGCATGATCTTTGCAGGGATGTCCGGTTCATCAGCAGCCGATGCGGCGGGAATTGGAGTTATGGAGATCAAAGCAATGAATGACGAAGGGTATGATCCAGCCTTTTCGGCTGCTGTTACGGCAGCATCCTCTACTATCGGGCCGATTATCCCTCCGAGTATCCCAATGGTAGTTTATGGTTCCATCGCTGGTGTTTCAGTGGGCAAATTGTTCATGGGTGGATTAGTTCCCGGTATTATAATGGGTTTGTTGATGATGGTTATTTGTTATTTTGATGCAGTTAAAAATGGCTTCAGAAGCACCGGAGCGGTATCATTAAGGCAATTTATTAAAATATTTATGGATTCTGTCTGGGGATTGTTAGGTCCGGTAATTTTACTGGGAGGCATTTATGCCGGCTTATTTACTCCCACTGAAGCTGCCGCTGTGGCAGCAGTCTACGCCTTGCTCATCGGAATACTAGTCTATAAGGAATTAGATTTAAAAAGTCTACGGGAGATCCTTTCAAAGACAGTGGTCGGATCAGCGATGGTGTTGCTGATCATCGGCGCGGCTAACCTTTTTGGGTGGATTATCGCCAATGAAGGGATACCGAATTTATTGACGGAAGCGTTTATTTCTTTTACCGACAATAAGTATGTAGCTTTATTATTAATTAACGTGTTATTCCTCATTCTGGGTTGTTTTATGGAAATTAACGCTATTATGCTACTGTTTTTACCCATCTTGATTCCAGTGGTTACTAATCTCGGCGTTGATTTGGTCCATTTTGGAGTTGTGACGGTGCTTAATATGATGATTGGTACTTTAACGCCTCCCTTTGGAATGATGACTTTTATTGTAACTGGAATCGCTAAGGTTCCTTTGGCGCGGGTCTTCCAAAAACTGACCCCATTTGTAATTGCGTTATTAGCATTATTGATATTAATAACTTATGTACCCGATGTTGTAATGTGGCTTCCGAATACAATGAAGTAATGAAATGCCTTGAATCATTAATTCAATGTATCTAACTAATAAAGAGGTGTTTGAAATGGAAAAGAATATTCGAATCAACTCGGAAAACAGTAAGATGACCAAAATTAACGTGGCTGAGGTTAAACTGAAGCCGGAGGAGACGAGCGGAACGTTTCTCTGTGAAGATCAAGATACCTTCTATTATGTACTCTCCGGGTTTGGAACTTTAAAAGTGGATGTTTACGGTTATGATCTTGAGCCTCAGATTGGACTTTATATTCCAAAGGGAACTCCGCATA
>JBLNDC010000145.1:0-3175 GCA_050261255.1 Bacteroidota bacterium | reverse complement strand
ATCCGGGGTGGCCCCTTTTTGCGGACCGTACACCGCCGAAGCGCCTTCGGGTCCAACCAGCGGATTGATAACATCGCAAGCGGCGATAACTTCTACCCTTTCCAGCCGGGGATCTCTTTTTGAACACTCAATCGAAGCCAGATTTTTCAAGGCTAACCCGCCAAGAGGCAAGTCGCGGCCTTGTTTGTCAAGTAAACGGTAACCAAGCGCCTGGGCCATCCCGGCCCCGCCATCGTTAGTGGCGCTGCCGCCTAGTCCGATTAAAATTTTATTGCAACCTTCCTCTATCGCGGCCAGAATAAGTTCACCAGTACCGTAAGTAGTGGTAAACCTTGGATCCCGTTTGTCTTGGGGAATCAAAGGAAGGCCGGAGGCAGCCGCCATCTCAATCACGGCTGTTTTACCATCGCCCAACACGCCAAAAAACGAATCCACCTTCCCGCCTATTGGGTCGGTAACCGTCCGGGAAATAATCCGGCCGCCGGTGGCGTCAATCAACGACTTGACCGTTCCTTCGCCCCCGTCTGCCATGGGGACGTTAACGATCTCGGCATCTGGCAAGACTCTTCTCACCCCGTCGGCCATGGCCTGGCAAAGTTCGAGCGCGGTTAAGCTTCCTTTATATGAATCCGGCGCCAAAACAATTTTCATCAATATCACCGGCATTTCTGGTTGAAATAAGACCTGCTTCTTAAGCTCACGAAAGACCCAAACAAAAAGGCACCCTCCTTCGGGATGCCTTGAACCGCTTTCTACTCTCTATTATCGTTTTGTAAGCATATTTTCTTTAGAGTAGATTGTTAGTCCGTTATAATCCGAACTTTCACGCCTAAAAATCCCGAAAATGCAAGTGGAATCTATTATCCTAAGTTGTTTTTAAAATCGGATGTTAAAGTAGCACACCTCTTTTTAGGCGCTTTTTTAATTCAAATTTTTTTAGACTCATCCTGGAGATCTTGATAAAGCCCGGAAGGCAGATCCCGCAATACCGGGAAGAAAGGCCGGAATTTGCCGGTTAATGAATAATCAATCTCGGCAAAAGTCAAAGAAGGGACATCATAAGGCGCTTTAGCCACAATGGGTTCGCCGGGAACTTTGCTTTTGACGTTCCCCGGGCCGACTACAAAACTGCCGCCCCAATAACTGATATCCCCTTCCTTGCCGGCTAAATTACAATAGGCGACCCAGGCGGTGTTTTCCATTGCCCTCACTTTAACAATCGGCTCAAAGATATCCTTTTCGAACGAGGGCGAGCCGGAGATGGCCACCAGTAAATCCGCGCCTTTTAAAGTCAACAGGCGGGCGATTTCCGGGAAGAACGTATCGTAACATACCATGATACCGATCTTTCCAATACCGGTGTCAAATATGGGACTCTCGGCGCCGGCGCGGAAAAAACGGCGGTCCGGGAAGGCCCCCGGCCCGGTCAGGTCAGTAGCATGGCCGGGTAGAGTATGCTTTCTCCAAGTGCCGACATATCCTTCAGGTCCCACCAGAACCGCGGAATTATATAAAACCCCGTCCAGGCCTTTTTCCGGCATCCCCCAAATGATATAGATGTCATTCCGGCGGGCGGCTTCCGCCAAACGGTTGGTGGAAGGGCCCGGAACCGGCTCGGCGATTTCAAAAAACCGGTCTCCGCAAGCATAACCGCTTAAAGCTAATTCCGGAAAGATGATTAATTTGGCCTTTTCTTTGGCGGCCTTGACTACATTCTCTTCAAAGAGGGCCAGATTGTGTTGAATGTCCGCCGTAACCGGACAAACTTGCGCTAGAGCTATCTTTAACATGAGATTACCTCCACTCTCCGAATTTTTTAAAAGAGATATTTTTTAGCGATAGCCGCTCCAATCGTAAATTTGGGATCAACCATGTTACCCAGCCTTACTTTTCCCAATTGAGTAAGGCGGAAATAGCCGTCCCATTTATCGATTTTATAGGCTTCGACCATCCAGGTTAACAGGTCGTTATAGGCAATCCGGGCCGCGTCCTCCATCGGCCGGGCGCTCCCGATGCTCATGATCATGTCCTTGGTCTCCAGACGCGGCCAGTTGATTCTTTGGCCTTTAATTACTTCCACGGTAATCTCGGTATAGGTTGGAAACTCGATGGCCACTCCGCATATCTCCCCGTCCCCCTGACAGGCATGGCAATCACCCAAAAAAAGCATGGCTCCATCGACCCGGACCGGCAAATAAAGCGTGCTCCCTGGAGCTACATCCGGGAGGTCCATGTTGCCCCCGTGATTGTCGGGGGTTAAGGAATCATAGGAATAGGTGTGGGGAGCGGTACCGATAGTCCCGATAAAAGGTTCGTAAGGGAAAGTCAATTTCTCGTTCCATTCTACCCCGGCTTCAGTAACGTTTACCTTCCGGACCAATTCGGGGAAGGGCTCGCATAATGATGAAGCAGTCGGGCTCAAGGCTCCAAAGTACTGTTGCAGACAAGTTACCCCCCGGGGTTGATCCCCCCGCGGCTTAATGGAATTAATCTTCACCGCCAGGGTGTCGCCGATCTCCGCTCCCTCGACCCAGATCGGTCCATTTAACGGGTTAACAAACGGTATCCGTACAACCTGGCTGGGCTTGACCCCCTCATTGGCAATCTTCCCCTCAAAGGCGTCTTGGGTTTCAACCACTACCGTATCGCCGGGTTTAACCCGGAGTACCGGTTGTTGATAAGGCCCGATGGTATACATATACTTGCCTTGAACTTGTTCGGTCAATTTGTGAAGCATTGTTAATCCCCCCCTTGCATTTGTCAACTCAAAACCAAGCTCCCGCTCGCTCTAAATGGCCAAATATTTCTTGATATTATCCAAATTGTTGAGTTCCGTTTTATTTTGATGGGCAACAATGGTCCCTTTGTCCATAATATAGCATTCTTCAGCGACAGACATCGCAAAATCAATATTTTGCTCAACTAAAAGCGTGGTTAAACCAAGGTCCTTGTTTAATTGCACCAAAACTTCACCAATCCTCTGAACGATACTCGGTTGGACCCCTTCCGACGGTTCATCGAGGATTATCAGATTGGGATTACCTACCAGCGCCCGCCCGATGGCCAGCATTTGCTGCTCTCCGCCGGAAAGGGTCCCGCCTCTTTGTTGACGGCGGTCATAAAGCCGGGGAAAATATTCGTAAACACGATCAAAAGACTTTTCCTTCTTTTCGAT
>JBLNDC010000144.1:0-3056 GCA_050261255.1 Bacteroidota bacterium | reverse complement strand
ATTATTTCCCGTTCCGGAAGATCGGTTCAATTGATTTTATCAAATGAAAAAGCTGATTTTGACGGCGGTTTTATCTTAAAAGGACCTAATTTTACGGTTAACGGCACATATCAAGCTATTTTGGAAGAATTAAGGGAGACTTTAGTCCCGGAGACCGCTGAATTCTTGTTTAGACAAGAGAAAGGATGAAGCAATGCGGGAACGTAATTTTGCATACGCAGTCGGCCGCATTCGCGCTCTTGAAACCAAATTGTTTGACCGAACTAGGTTGGAGCGGCTTAGTGAAGCCAATAGTCTTCAGGAAGCGCTATCCGGTTTAAGCGAAACTGAATATGGTCCGGCCATCGCTAACTTAAAAAATCCGACCCAGTTCGAACTGGCTTTAAACAACGAATTAGCCAGAGTGGTCAAATTACTGCTCGATCTGGCCGATGACGCTCCGGAATTGAGGGTCTTTATTTACCGTTATGATCTTCAAAATTTGAAGGTCATCTTAAAAACTATCAACAGCGAACCTACCGGTTTGTCCCGTCTCGGGTATTGGAGCCCGGAATGGCTGCTCCAGAAGGTGCATGAAAATGATCTGACCGAGTTGCCGGCGCTGTTTCGTGACGCTTATGAGCAGGCAAAAGAGGCTTTTAAAGCCACCGGCGACACGCAGGAGATCGATCGGATAATTGACGCCGTTGGTTTCGATTATGGTTATCATACCTTAAAAAACGGCATTTCCGACCTCTTGTTAAACTGGTGGATTGCCTTGATCGATTTAACCAATATTCGCACCTTTATCAGGTTGCGTTTCATTGGTTTGGGTTTTGCGGAATTTAGCCGATTTTTCATCACTAACGGGATTTTGGATCTTGGTGACTTTAAAGAACTATGGGACCAACCAAACGAAAAAGTCACCGCTTGGTTGGGGAATACCGTTTACTCAAAATTGTTGACCGACGGCCCCGCTACCTTAAACTCGTTAACCCAATTGGAAAGAGAATCCGATAATTTTTTAATTAACCTGATCGAACCGGCCAAGATGATTTCTTTGGGAATTGAACCCCTGGTGGGATACTTGTTGGCCAAAGAGAACGAAGTTAAATTGCTCCGGATCATACTGGTGGGCAAGGCTAATCAATTGTCCAATCCGGAGATAAAGGAGCGTTTGCGACGTGCTTACGCATAAGATTGCCGCAATCGGCGAGGAAGATATCATTTTAGGTTTTAAAGCCTTAGGAATTGAAATTTACCCGGCGGCTTCCCCGGCGGAAGTCCCGGAGATATTGGAACGGCTGATCGGAACCGATGAGTATGGAATTATTTTTGTAACCGAATCCATAGCTGATCAAGTGGAGCAGGTAATGGCCGAGATCGGAATCAGACCCTTGCCGAGCGTGGTGTATATTCCGGGGAGTCAAGGAAGTCAAGGGTTTGCAATGCAAAGAATCAGGAAGATCATTGAAAAAGCGGTCGGAGCAGATATCCTGTCAGGGAAAGAGGTTGAATAATCGATGAGTGTAGGAAAAATCACTAGGGTATCCGGGCCTTTAGTCGAGGCCGAAGGCATGCAGGAAGCTAAGATGTATGAAGTGGTCCGGGTCAGTGAAAAAAGACTAATCGGTGAAATTATTGAACTACGTGGCGATAAAGCTTCGATTCAAGTTTATGAGGAAACCACCGGCCTCGGCCCGGGAGAGGAGGTATATCTGACGGGAGATCCTCTCAGCGTCGAACTGGGGCCGGGTCTAATCGAAGCCATCTATGACGGCATTCAACGGCCTTTGGATGTAATGGTGGAGAAGGCGGGCGACCGGATCACCAGAGGAATTGAGGCTTCGGCTTTAAACCGCACTAAAAAGTGGCAGTTCAAACCGGCTCTGCAAGCCGGAGCGAAGGTACAGCCCGGGGATATCATCGGTTCCGTTCAGGAGACGGTGGTGGTCAACCATAAAATCATGGTCCCGCCGGGTATTTCCGGGACATTGGCCGAGATCAAAGAAGGCCAGTTCACGATTGAGGAAACAGTGGCCAAGATCCAAACCGAGAATGGTATAAACGAAATCTGTATGCTTCAAAAATGGCCGGTGCGTAAAGGCCGGCCTTATAGGGAAAAATTAGCCCCTTCCGAACTGATGAGCACCGGGCAGCGGGTGATCGATACTTTCTTTCCGGTAGCCAAAGGCGGGACCGCTTGTGTCCCCGGGCCCTTCGGCAGCGGCAAAACCGTGGTCCAGCATCAGTTGGCCAAATGGGCCGACGCCGAGATCATCGTCTATGTCGGTTGCGGTGAGCGGGGCAATGAAATGACCGACGTGTTGATGGAGTTTCCGGAGTTAAAAGACCCGCGGACCGGTGAACCGTTGATGAAACGGACGGTGCTGATCGCCAATACTTCGGATATGCCGGTGGCGGCCAGGGAAGCTTCGATTTATACCGGAATAACCATTGCCGAATATTTCAGGGATATGGGCTATTCGGTGGCGATTATGGCCGACTCTACTTCCCGGTGGGCTGAGGCCCTCCGTGAAATGTCGGGACGGCTCGAGGAGATGCCCGGTGAGGAAGGGTATCCCGCCTACTTGGGTTCCCGGTTGGCCGATTTCTACGAACGGGCCGGACGTGTGGTCTGCTTGGGAAGCGACAAGCGTCAAGGAATGCTGACCGCGATTGGGGCAGTTTCGCCTCCCGGCGGCGACCTTTCGGAACCGGTGACCCAGGCCACGTTACGAATTGTCAAAGTATTCTGGGGACTAGACGCTTCGTTGGCTTACCGGAGACATTTCCCGGCGATTAACTGGTTATTGAGTTATTCATTATATACCGACCGGTTGGAAGAGTACTTCACTCAAGCGGTAGGCCCGGAGTTCAATGAACTAAGAGCTAAGGCCATGCGGATTTTGCAGGAAGAAGCGGAGTTGGAAGAGATCGTCAGATTGGTCGGAGTGGACGCCCTCTCCTTTAAGGACCAGTTAACGATGGAAACCGCCCGCTCGGTTCGTGAGGATTACCTTCATCAAAACGCTTTCCATGAAATCGATACCTATGCTTCATTAAAGAAGCAATAC
>JBLNDC010000143.1:0-4799 GCA_050261255.1 Bacteroidota bacterium | reverse complement strand
AGGATTTCACCTCCATTTTTATCATTCATAGACACCAGTCTCCCATACTAATTTCCAAATTTTAAACCCCCGTTAAATTTCACTTCAACCTCTTGCATTCTTAACCTAATCATGATTAAATAAATATTTGCGGATCGTACCATGGCACATTAATTAATGTTAGTCTATATTATTGAAAATAGTTGATTTCAACCTTTACTCTGTGTCTCAGTGCCTCTGTGGCTAATTTGAATCCGAATTAACCCAAATCAATTTTTAAAATAGAAAGTATTAGGTGAAACTCAAATGACCTCAAAAACAGTTGAAAATATGCGTAATATCGCTATCATCGCCCACGTTGACCATGGCAAAACAACCCTGGTGGACTGTCTTCTCCGTCAGGCTGGAATTTTCCGGGAGAACGAACGCGTGGTCGAACGGGTAATGGACTCCAACGACCTGGAACGGGAACGGGGCATTACCATCTTGTCGAAGAATACCGCCGTTACCTATGGCCAGACTAAGATCAATATCGTCGACACTCCCGGCCATGCGGATTTCGGCGGCGAAGTGGAACGGGTCCTGCGGATGGTCGACGGCGCGCTGCTTTTAGTCGACGCCTTTGAAGGCCCCATGGCCCAGACAAAGTTCGTGCTGAGAAAAGCGCTTGAAGTAGGACTGCGGATCATCGTAGTGATTAACAAGATTGACCGGCCCGACGCCAGGCCCGATGAAGTTTTAAATGAAGTCTTCGATCTTTTTGTCGAGCTGGAGGCAGACGACTGGCAGTTGGATTTCCCGGTGATTTATACCTCCTCCCGCCAGGGAGTGTCGACTCTCGATTATCACGAACCGGGCCGCAATATGCAGCCCCTATTCGATCTGATCGTAAAGGAAATCCCCGCTCCGGCCGTTGATCCCGACGGAGTGCTCCAGCTCCAGATCAACACCTTGGATTACGATGATTACGTCGGCCGGGTTGGTATCGGCCGGATTTACAGCGGTTGTTTGAATGCCGGTCAACTGGTAGGCCTTTGCAAACAAGATGGTCGGGTCGAAACGATTAAAATCGGGAAGATCTGGACCTATGAGGGATTGAAGCGCCGCGAGGTCGAAAAAGCAATCGCCGGGGAGATCGTTGCTTTAGCCGGGTTAGGCCAGGTAAATATCGGTGAGACGGTCAGCGATCCCGAAAGCCCTCTTCCATTGCCGCTTTTAAGTGTCGATGAACCTACCCTGACTATGACTTTCATGATCAATGATAGTCCTTTTGCCGGAAGGGACGGTAAATATATCACCTCCCGCCACCTTCGGAGCAGGCTCTGGAATGAAGCGGAGACCAACGTCAGCCTAAGAGTAGCCGAGACAGATACCCCCGATGCCTTTCAAGTTTCCGGCCGGGGTGAGCTTCATCTTGGAATCCTAATTGAAACAATGCGCCGCGAAGGCTATGAGCTTCAAATCTCAAAGCCGAAACCGATTCTAAAACAGATCAACGGCGAACTATGTGAGCCTTATGAACGGCTCTTCATCAATATCCCTGAAGAATTCTCCGGCCGGGTCATTGAGAACCTAGGCAGCCGCCGGGGTGAACTCCTCAATATGCAGCCCGCCGGGGAGTCCAATCTTAAACTGGAGTTTCTGATTCCATCCCGGGGATTGATTGGTTTTCGTTCCGAATTCCTGACCGATACCAAAGGCGAGGGGATCATGCATCACCTTTTCGACCATTACGGGCCTTGGAAAGGCGAGATCCCCGGCCGCAGCCGCGGAGTGCTCTATGCTTTCGAAACCGGGGAAGCGACCGCCTATGCCATTCATAATGTGGAAGAACGGGGTACACTCTTTATAAAGCCGATGGACCAGATCTATGCCGGAATGATTGTCGGCGAAAACTCCAGAGAAGGCGATCTCGAGGTAAATGTTTGTAAGAAAAAACACCTCACCAATATGCGTTCCAGCACCGCCGAAGAGGGAATCCGCCTGTCTCCGCCGGTAGTCTTCAGCTTGGAGCAGGCCATGGAATATATCGCCGACGATGAACTAGTAGAAGTCACTCCCAAAGCAATCCGGATGCGAAAGAAGATCCTTGATCGGAGCGAACGGGAGCGGGCGGCGAAGCGTAGCCGGGATCAAGAAGCGAGCTGATCCTTAAAAGTAGCATAAGTCAAAAACTGTGAAGTGAAGGTATTTTCGAGGTTCTAAGAGAACAGATCGAGGATACCCTTCACTTTTTCGTTTAGTTTGGCTTCACATATCATAACCGGTTAAGGGCGGCAATCTAGATAGTCGCCCACCCCGGCTAGCCAGAGGAGACAAGCGAAAATTGAACCAAAAAACATTAATCAAAGATTTTACATCCGGAAATATAGCTAAGCAGTTACTGATGTTTTCCATACCGTTCATGATCTCCAATGCGCTTCAGGTGTTATATTCGTTGGTGGATATGATGGTTGTCGGCAAATTCGTCGGAAGCCACGGACTAGCGGCAGTATCCATAGCCAGCCAGCTATTTATATTCATGACCATGCTTGGCTTAGGCTTTTCCAATGGCGGTCAGGTATTGGTTGCTCAGTATCTCGGAGCAAAGCAACACGACCGGATGTATCGGACGATAGGGACACTTTTTTCGTTATTGATGGGTATGGGACTATTCATGACCATCGTCGGACTGTGTTTCGGCAAAAGTATTTTGGAGCTGCTCAATACCCCGGATGAAGCCTTCTCCATGGCCTTAGATTATACGATCATCTGCAGTATCGGTATAACTTTTACCTATGGTTACAATATGGTGGCAGCCGTCTTAAGAGGGCTGGGAGATTCAAAACATCCTTTTTTATTTATTGCTATTGCCTCGGTATTAAACCTAATCGGAGATCTGCTGTTTATAGGCGTATTCGGATGGGGAACAAAAGGCGCCGCACTGGCGACAATCATAGGCCAGGCTATTTCGTTTATATTTTCGCTTCACTTTTTATATAAGAAGCAAGATGAACTTGGCTTTGATTTTAAAAAGGAAAGCCTAAAAATCGATCCTCAGATTTCCCATCTCCTTGTAAAATTGGGAATCCCATTTTCGGTACAAAGCTGTGCTATCAATATATCCATGATGTTTGTAAACAGTCTGGTGAATGAATTCGGTATTTATGCGGCTGCGGTTTTCGGCGTAGGCATAAAAATAGACGACATTATCAATAAGACAACCCAGGGGATGGCATTTGCCAATTCAACTATGTGCGCCCAAAATCTAGCCGCAGGCCATCATCAACGGGTGCGGAAAACCGTTTACATGACTCTGATCTATTGTTCCATATGTTATCTGATATTTACCGGCATATACCTGACCATGTATCAACAAATGTTTGGCGCCTTTACCGATGATCCGAATGTAATTGCCTTATCATTTACCTTCGTATCCGCCATTATCTGGAGTTTCCCTGCAATGACCTTAATGCGTGGCAGCCACGGGTTTATCAGAGGGTTGGGAAATGCAAACCTCAGTTTGGTACTGGGCCTAATTGACGCATTTGTACTCCGGATTGGCTTGAGTTATTTATTGGGTGTCGTTTTCAACATGGGACTGTTCGGATTCTTTTTAGGATACGGATTAGCCGCCTATGGAACAGGAGTGCCGGGAATGATTTATTTCCTCTCCGGAAAATGGAAGAATTTCAAGCTCATTAGAGAAACTCATGATATTTGCGAATCACGACTTTAATTTATCCTTTTTTTAGTTGACTGATTAAAAATGCCATATAACAAACAGTAACCCAACAAACCTTCCCAGATCCAGATTGCGCCCCAGAGGACCAAACTGTCCCCGATAATCCCTTGGATCCTAGCCACATAGCGGATGGCGATCAATAAAGTTCCTAATATGATTCGGGTCGCCCGATCCAACGGCCCGACATTTTGTTTTTCCATCATTCTCTCCTAATCGATATCCAATTCCCAATCCAACAACTTGGATGTATCCGACCAGTGTACTGGCAAAAAAAGGATTTGTTTCATTTAAAGCTAATAATTTATATGATTGATGGTGGAATCCGGCCTTAAAAAGACTTTGGAACCATACTAATGCTAATATTTTCAATAGATTAAAGTGGGTAAAAAGGGGGTATTCTAGAGTGCGATTCAAACAGCTTTTATTGCTCATTCTCTCCGTTTTATTATTAGCAATTAATTTTCATAATATCAATGCCTTTTCCGACGTTAACACGGCTTCATCCCTCCCTGATTTAACCGTGTCGGATATATTTCTCACCGATCTCAATCAGCTCGCCATCGAAATAACCAATCTAGGAGACGGTCCCCTACCCAAAAAATATTGGGATCACTCCCAGGTATCAATACATATCTATCAAAACGGAAAAATTTGGGGCGGGATTAGCCTGAAAATATGCGATCCCTCCCAAAAGCTTCATTATCCAAAATCCAAAACCCTATATATCTCCAAGAGCATCCTCATTAAAGAAGCATCACAAATTCAAGTCGTCATCGATCCTCAAGATACGGTTCGCGAATCAAATGAAGCCAATAACTCCTTCCGAAAACTAGTCGCCTGTACCACCCCTGATTTGGCCGTAACCGACTTTTGGGTTATAAACGCGAACCGGTTAGCAATTCAGCTAACTAACAACGGGTCAAAAAGGATCGATCTTAAATATTGGGACCGGATTCCGGTCTATTTTGAAATCTACTGTAACGGCCAAAGTCTAGGAAAGGTTCGTTTAACAGCCATTGATCCCCAGCGGAAACTGGCCAAGCCTAACGGTAAAGTAGTTTATATTACCGGAAGCCTTCCTCTTTCAGATTCGGAA
>JBLNDC010000142.1:0-6762 GCA_050261255.1 Bacteroidota bacterium | reverse complement strand
ACAAAAATCTCCAACGGGTCGCCCTCTCGAATCCGTAAAGTTCGCCGGATTTCCTTGGGGATGACCACTCGGCCCAAATCATCGATTCGCCTTACTATTCCAGTCGCCTTCATCCCCCATTCCCCCCTTTTCTAAAACTGTTTTTTGAAATTTGGTGTCAGAGGACCTGCCACCCGTCTACCCGAAAATATCTTTGGTCTTGGACTACTTTATTGATAGTATATAGTTAAACTTTTACTTTTATTCATTAGAGCTAAATTCCTAATTTTATTTTCCACTTCGAACGGGTGACTAATTAATCAATTTAGCCTAGTTGTCGTCTTCTATACCTTAACTATACTCTATCAACAGGTCGGAGTTAGCTTACCCGTTTTTTGACAAATCATACTCCTAACTCCGGTTTTTGTTTCCAATTCACGATCAACATTTGAAGCTTCTATTCCACTTGCCTAAGTAATTCCAAGCTATTGATGATATTTTTTAATAATTCTTCCAAGTTAGCGCTCATTTTCCATCGAAACACCGGAGGCCTGCCCGGCTGATAGCGAAACTGGTTTCGGAGCTTCTGGAGGATGATTAATATTTTTTCATAATCAACCCCTAACCCCACATGTAGCTTACCGATTATCTCCATCCGCTCCTTAGTTATGGAAGCAAACCCTAATTCACGGGCTAAAGCTTTTAATTTAGCAATATTTAATAAGTTACCCACCGGTTTAGGCGGTGTACCGAATCGGTCAATAATCTCAGCGGTAACATCGTTGACCGCTTGAACCGTACCGGCGCCGGCTATCTTTTTATAGATGTCCACTTTTTGTTTGCCGTCGACGATATAATCTCCCGGAATGTAAGCGTCTACTGGTATTTCCACTACCGGTTCCGGAAGCTCAGGGCGGATTTCACCTTTCCGCTCCCGGATCGTTTCATCCAAGAGCCTGCAATAAAGCTCGAACCCAATGGCCGCAATCTGCCCATGTTGCTCCGGGCCCAATAAATTACCGGCACCTCGAATCTCCAAGTCACGCATGGCAATTTTAAAACCTGATCCCAATTCGGTAAACTCCCGAATCGCAGCTAACCTTTTCTCCGCATTCTCCGATAGCGTCTTGTCTTTACGATAGCAAAAATAGGCATGGGCTATCCTATTGCTCCGTCCTACTCTCCCTCGGAGCTGGTATAATTGGGATAATCCAAACCGGTCGGCGTCATATACGATTAAAGTGTTAACATTGCCGATATCCAGGCCGGTCTCGATGATGGTGGTGCACACCAAAACATCGGCTTCATTATCGTAGAAGTCCAACATTACCCGTTCCAATTGGTCCTCATCCATTTGACCATGGGCTATGGCGATTCTCGCTTTCGGAAGCAGGTTTTGCAAATAACCGGCCATCTTTTCTATGGTTTCAACCCGGTTATATACAAAATAGACCTGCCCTTGACGGTCCAATTCCCGCTGAATTGCTCCTCTAATTACTTCCTCATTATATTCCATCACATGAGTACGGATAGGATAACGGTCTTGAGGAGGAGTTTCGATTAAACTGATATCCCTGATTCCCACCAATGACATATGCAAAGTTCTTGGAATCGGAGTCGCTGTTAAAGTCAGTACATCCACATTCTTGCGTAGTTCTTTGATTTTTTCCTTATGGACAACTCCGAAGCGTTGCTCTTCATCGACGATTAATAAACCTAAATCTTTAAAATGCACATCCGTTGATAATAAACGATGAGTTCCGATTACCAAGTCCACTTCACCGCTGAGGACCCCGGCAATCACCTGACTCTGCTCCTTCGCAGTCTGGAACCTGCTTAACACCTTGATATTTACCGGGAAACCGGCAAACCGTTCCCTAAAAGTCAAAAAGTGTTGTTGCGCTAAGATAGTCGTCGGGACTAGAACTCCTACTTGTTTTCCGTCCATAATCGCTTTGAAGGCGGCCCGCATCGCTACTTCAGTCTTTCCATAGCCGACGTCGCCACAAAGCAGACGATCCATTGGTTTAGGCCGTTCCATATCCGCTTTAATCTCGGCAATGGCTCGTAACTGATCGGGCGTTTCCTCAAAGAAGAAGCTCTCTTCAAATTCATGTTGCCAAACGGTATCCGCTGAATACTCATAGCCCGGCGCTATTTCCCGCTGAGCATAAAGATCCAGCAGTTCTTCAGCCAGATCGCGAATGGACTCCTTGACCCGGTTTTTTACTTTTTGCCAATCGGTCCCGCCTAACTTATTTAATTTAGGCGGAACGTCTTCTACCCCAATATACTTTTGGAGCATAGTAATCTGATCCGTCGGAACAAACAACCGATCTTCGCCGGCATATTGAATTCTTAAATAATCCCGGTGCCCGCCGGCAATTTCTAAAGTTTCGATTCCCATGTATTGTCCAATGCCGTGGTTGATATGTACTACATAATCTCCGACTTTTAAATCTGTAAATGAACTAAGTTTAATACCTCCATCGGCAAACCGTGTCTGATATCTTTTCTTTTGTCTTCCGTAAATCTCGCTTTCAGTTAATATCAATAGCTTACCGGGAAGCCACTCCAAACCGGTTTCGAGATCAACAACTTCAACCCGGACAGTACGAGGTTCGGGAGGAGTATTGGTTCCTTCGGTAGTTAATGAAGAAGAAATACCATGTTCCCGCAATATTTCTCTGAGGCGACGGGCTTTTTCCTTTAAGGCGACGGCTAAGATAATCGTCCAACCACCGCGCAGCCGGGCATTAATCTCGTCGACCAACTTTTCAATCTTACTATGAAACAAAGGTGGTGTTTTAAAAGGAAGAGTCAAGGTATGGGTTGGGGCCATACCTTTCGGGGTCTTGGCTAATAATGAGAGAGACCAAGGGCGCTTCGGCCAAATCCGGTTTTCCAATTCTTCCAAAGAAAGAAAGATTTCTTGTTCTTTGGGTAAGACCACACCTTTTTCTAAAAAATTCTCAAAAGTGCTGACTGTTTCCTCGGAAATCAACCGGAATGAATCTCTGCCCCGTACCGGTTCATCAAGAATGATTCGGGCGTCGTCCATGTATTCCAAAAGGCTCACCAACCCCGGTTCAATCCAAGGTAAAAATTGATCTGCCCCCGGTAATTGGTGTCCCCCCGCCAATCTCTCTAGGGATTCTTTAATCTTATTCGTTAATGCTTCGGCTTCGACTACCCGCCCTATATTTTCCAAACGTTCTATTTGTTCGGCAAGGGCTTTTTCGATTAGTGGCACACATTCTTGAAACCGTTCTATACGCCATAACCCTTCCCTTGCCGGTAAAATCGTGATCCTTTCGATATTTTCGGAAGATAATTGGGTATCAGGATCAAAACTACGAATTGAGTCAACTTCATCTCCAAAAAATTCTAAGCGAATTGGTTGACTTTGATTTAAAGGGAAAACGTCTAAAATATCTCCGCGTTGGCTAAATTGTCCGGCTGCCTGAACTAAATCGACCCGTTCGTAACCCATGACGGTCAAACGGTTTAAAAGTTCAGTCAATGCTATTTCCATTCCCACGCCAAGTGTAATTATAAACTCTGCAAAATTGGCGGGCGGAATCAAACGACGTTGCAAAGCTTCCCAAGCTGTAACAACGACTATGCGTTCTTGTTGCAAAATCCGCCCCAATACCTCAACCCGTTGGGCGGTAACATCCGGTTCGTAGGCCTCTTCATGGGGGAGCAATTGATTGCTGGGGAAATATGCGACATAATCCGAACCAAGCATGTTTTCCAGGTCGAGAGCAAGACGATTAGCCTGATTATTGCTATAACTAATAATCAAGCTTTTTTGAGGTTTATCCCAAATTAAACCGGCAATGGCCAATGCTTTTTGAGTACCGCTGATTCCGGTGAGCAAATCTTGGCTATTACGGTTAAAATAGTCTTTTACCTGTTTAAAATCAGGATACTGCGAAATATGTGAAGCTAAGTATCTCATAAATCCTCCTGGCTAATGCGGTTAATGGCTTTAAAGGCCTGGGGGATTAAACATTATATTTTATTCACCGAGCTGTAATAATTTACATTTAGCTACGATTTATCTTGAATCAATAGATTATTCCATAACAAATGAGTCGCGATAGCAAAAAACCAACTAAGGCCGGTGTGAACCGGAAATAAAAAAAACAGCCCAAAGCCTAAATGAATTAATCCACCGGCTATTATCAACTTTAGAGCAACCTTTCTTTTAAGCAGAAATGCCTCGAGTCCTCCTTCGCCTAAGCCGAACAATAAATAAACCAGCCACGGTTGAAGCTGGAAAGCCATTGCCAAAGAATACTTAAGGACTTCTTCTCCCAGTGGGTTCCCCAACCCAACTCGTAGTTTCTGGTTCCATTTTAAAAACCTTAAAAAACGATCCCAAAGCCAAGCTAAACTTAGAGCTAGAGTAACGGCAACCATTAATCTCATCCAAAAATATGATTACCTGCTTCATAATAAATATTCAAATCGATCTTTGGCTATCCTCTCTTAATCAATTATCGGATTACGATTAAAACGGTTCATCGCCGCTTGGGCCCCTTCGGTAACGAAAGATATTCCCGCTTGGGCCGCTCTGATAATACTAGCTTTGAATTCGTCGAGATCAGCGCCGCGGAAAGGCGTTAATACATAATTGATAACTGTTTCGTCAGCCGGTCGTCCAATACCCACCCGTAACCTGGGAACCGCTTGATCCCCAATTACCGTCAAGACGGAGGATAACCCATTATGGCCGCCGGCGCTTCCGGAAAGCCTAATCCGAATCGTCCCTAGCGGCAAATCCAAATCGTCGTAAATAATTAAAACATGCTCCAAAGGGATTCGATAATATTTAATTAATGGGCCGACAGCTTCTCCGCTTAGATTCATGAAGGTTTGAGGTTTAACCAGAATAACTTGTTCACCGTTGAGGAGGCCCTTGCCATATAATGACTGAAATCCTTTCTGGTCTATTTTAATATTGGCTTCGTCCGCAATCCGGTCGATCACTAAAAACCCGGCATTATGCCGGGTTTGTAAATATTGTCGACCGGGGTTACCCAATCCAATCAGACAAAACAAGCGAACCATCCTCCGTGTCGCAATCAGGCTTCCTCTTTTTTCTCCTTAACCACTTCCGGTTCAGCAGCGACAGGTCCTTCAGTGGTTTCAGCTTCGACTGCTACCGTCGGCGCTACCACCTGAACTACGGTCTCCTCTAAAGGAGTAATCGCCTTTATGCCTTGACCTAGTTCCAAATCCTTAACATGAATCTTGCCCCCGGTGGTTAGATCAACAACTTGGATCTGGATCCGGTCCGGAATATTACTTGGCAAACAGCTTACTTCCAAATCATGCATTAGCAGCTCAATGATTCCGCCGTCACGTGTCTTTTTCTCGTCATTAGCCACATGTAAAGGAACTTTGACTGTGACCGGGTGGTCCATAGCAACTCTTAAAAAGTCCACATGAGTAATGGCGCCTTGCACCGGATGACGTTGGATATCTTTAATCAACACATGGCTTTTTTCAGAGGTTTTTCCCTTTTGCATCTTTAGTTCAATTAATTTTCCCGTGCCTTCCTTCGAAACCAATCGACCAAAATCCCTGGCATTAATGGTTAGGTGCTCCGTTGGCTTCCCTTCCCCATAGATTACACCAGGTATTTCTCCATTCTTCCGGGACCTTCTAGCGCTTCTGGTACCCGAGTTTTCTCTAACCGCTACAGTAATTTCCATAATTTCTCCTCCTAAGTAGGCTGTTAATTTTAATCTTTATAAACTGCTTTTACCTTGTTATCTTTTTTTAAATTGCACATCCGACAAGCAAAAGTTCAATACGTCCATGAAAAACCGGACTATCAAATATAGCTTACAATCAGCGCAATATTTATGATCTGTGTAATCTGGATAATCAGTGTTTAAAAAAGTTCGCTCACATTATAACATTCTCACTGCTTCTTGTAAACAGATATTGCCGTCATTTTCCGGAACGCTCCCGAGGTGACTCCCATTTGCTAATATTCTCTTGACGGGAGCGGGAAATCCCCAGGGTTTTATCAGGCACTTCCTTGGTAATGGTCGAACCAGCGCCGACAGTAGCGCCAGTTCCGATGGTGACCGGGGCCACCAAATTAGCGTTGCTGCCTATAAAAGCACCATCCTTAATATGGGTTTGATGCTTTTGGACCCCGTCATAATTACAAGTAATCGTTCCGGCCCCAATATTCACATTTTTTCCGACCTCAGCGTCACCTAAATATGTTAAATGAGGAACCTTGCTTCCCGATCCGATTCGCGAATTTTTAATCTCTACAAAATCCCCCATCTTCACCTGGGAATTGCTAACCGTTCCGGGACGAATATTTGCAAAAGGCCCCACTGTATTATTAGGACCGATCCGCGCGCCAATGACTTGGCTATATGAAATTTCAGTATTATTTTCAATCACCGAATCGATAATTCTGGTATGAGGACCAATGACGCAATTTTCACCCACTTCGGTATTTCCAAGTAAGAAAGTGCCCGGCAGAATCATCGAATCCCGACCTACTTTAACATGAGGGCCAATATAAGTAAAATTCGGGTCGTTAATGGTTACCCCCTGCTTCATAAATGCTTCATTGATTTTCAACTTTAAGTAATTTTCAGTTGCGCTCAACTGGACCCGGTCGTTCGGACCCATTACTTGTTCTGCTTGAGAGGTTAGCATCCCTGCAACCGGCAGGTTCTGTTCTACAAAAATTTTAAAGACATCGGTAAGGTAATATTCGCCTTGGGCATTACGGGGTGAAAG
>JBLNDC010000141.1:0-3037 GCA_050261255.1 Bacteroidota bacterium | reverse complement strand
GCTTTTTAATTCTATCAAAGAAATTGATGAGGTCATCACTGATCTCAATAAATCGATGGGAAAAATTGGGGAAATCACCTCGGAAATAACGGAAATAGCTGAACAAACTACTTTATTAGCGCTGAATGCTTCCATCGAAGCCGCAAGAGCCGGGGAACACGGTAGGGGATTTAGTATAGTAGCTGTAGAGACCGGTAATTTGGCTGAACGGTCAAAAAAAGCTTCCCAACACGTCTCGTCTATTACTAAGCAAATGATCGGGCGAGCCAATCATGCCGCTGAAGTCACCAAAAAGGTCGCCGCTAGAGTCGAGATTGGGAAAAATTCAGCAACAAAAGCAACAATAACCTTTAATGAAATCTTCAAAGAATTAATGGCAGTAGTCTCTAAAATAAATGAAATTGCTCATTTAGCCCAACACATGAAAACAAAAAATGACACTGTACTTGCTACTGTCACAAATATCACGGAAATTACTGAAGAAAGCATGGCTAGTACTGAAGAGATCTCCGCCACCGCTGAAGAACAAAGCGCGATGGCCCAACAAGTAACTGTTCTTTTGGAACACTTAAGCAAAATTGCCGACGAAATGCGGCAAAATGCAGCTGTTTTTCAAATTTGAAAAGCATGTATAAATATTGTTAATAAAAAGACCCATGACAATGATCATGGGTCAAATCCAAAATTCATGACAACTATCAGCAGCGGAAAATCTTGTTTGGCTGATATAATAAAATAAAAGTATTATGATTGCTAGAAAATATATTTTTCGGTATGGCAGGGAGGTGATTTTTCAAGTTAGTAATATAAACAGTTTGGGTTAATCATTCAAACTTGTTGTTCTTACTACTAAAAATGTTAAGGAGGAAAAACGAATGTCAAAAACCGGGAAATTTGCGTCTAGGTTATTGCTGTTAGGACTAGTTGCTGTAATGATTTGTAGCTTTACTGCAGTTAATGCCGCGAAACAAATCACACTGACAGTTTGGGATTTTAAGTATGCCGATCCTAATATGCATCAAATCATGGTAGAAATCGACAACATGTTCATGAAAAAATATCCTAATGTTAAGATTAATCATGTAGCACAACCGAATGATCAATATTATCAGATATTACGCGCTGCCGCCCAAGCTAATGATGGGCCGGATGCAGCTATGTTACATGGCGCAAGAGGCGATGTATATGAATTGGATAGCGTTTTGGTAAAACTGGATAAGTACATCAAATCCTGGCGTAAAGAAATTCCTGAAGATAGTTGGAAAGTCGCCGCCACTGATCGTAACTTTAATAAAGGCATCAAATTAATCCCCATGACTTCACAAGGTTTTGGCTTTTATTACAATAAAGCTCATTTCAAGAAAGCAGGCCTTGATCCGAATACTCCTCCAAAAGATTGGAATTCTTTCTTGGCGGCTTGTGAAAAGTTGAAAGCAGCCGGAATTGTTCCGATTACCGGAGGAATCAGGGATTTTACCGCTAACTTTATGTTCCGCGCTTTAGCTGCAAATGTTTACGGTAAAGATGTTGCCGGATTAAAAACTGGAAAACAAGGTTTTGCAAATAATACCGCTTTCAAAAAAGCGGCTGAGATGATGGTGGAATTAAAACAAAAGGGTTATTTTGATCCGAATGCCGCTTCCATTCCCTATTTTATGGATGCTATTAATATGTTTGCCGCTGGTAAAGGCGCTATTTTCTGCGGCTTGCTCTCGGATGTCGCCAACTGGAAACAATTCAGCGATGCCCTTGGCAAGGATAACATCGGGTATTTCCCATCGATCAACTTTGCCGAAGCAAAGAATAAAGATATGCAATCATTTCAACCAGTTGGTATTGGTTTTGGAGTCTTAACTTGGTCTAAAAACAAAGACATGGCGGCGAAATACGCCGAATTTTATGCCCGTGGCGAAGGGGCTCAGACCTTTGTCGCAGGTACCGGCGCGTTATCTCCGAATACCAACTTGAATACCGAAGCTCTTGGATACCCTGTTCTAAAAGATATCAGCGGTTACCTTAAAAACAATATTTCTGAGGATTATCAAACCTGGTTTGTTGGTTCTTTTGAACAAGATCTCATCGCCGTTACTCAACAATTATTGGTGACCGGAGAGATTAACGCCGCTAAATTCGTTGAGCTAGTTGAAAAAGTTGCAGCGCAACATAGATAAATATCATAGTGACTAGAAAGTAAGTTACCTGCCGCTTTCATTCCCGGAGTGGGGGTGAAAGCGGCGTCTAAAATTGATAACTATGTCTTTTAATTAAGGAGTTTGATGGCTTTGGGAAAAATGGACTTGCAAACTCAAGAACTAAGGGATAAATATTTAAGAAACTTTGATGTTGTTAAAGTAAAAAAAACGACCTTGCAAACTCAAGAAAAACGGGATGCGTATTGGCTAATTTCGCCGCTGATGATCCTTACATTTATATTCATCCTCTTTCCGATGATTTCTAATTTTTACTACAGTTTTACCGATTGGAAAGGATTCGGTTTGGTAAATTGGATTGGATTTGATAACTTCTATTCAATGTTTCAAGATGAAAGGTTTTGGCAGTCTATCAAAAATACGCTCCTTTTATTATTGTTTATCCCAGTTGGTGTCTTTATCCCACTATGTTTGGCGGCTTTGTTACGAGACGGGCTTAAAGGTTGGAAATTTTTCAGAGCAATTATTTATTTACCAAACGTTTTAGGCTACGTAATCTTAGGGATGATTTTTAATCTGTTTTTACGATCGAATGGCCCTTTGAACAGTTTATTACAGATGGTCGGGTTAGGTTCTTGGGCGTTGGATTGGCTAAATAAACCTTCCTTGGCTTTATTATCATTAGGTTTAATCTATAGTGTTTTGATGCGTATCGGGTTTGGCACAATTTACTTTTTGGCGGCTATGGGTGGGATTGATGAGCAATTGTATGAAGCGGCCCGGATTGACGGAGCCGGTTGGTGGAGTACTTTTTGGAACATTACCTTACCTTCAATTCGATTTAGCATTGAGTTTTTGGTTGTAATGTCTGTTATTGAAAACGTAGC
>JBLNDC010000140.1:0-4639 GCA_050261255.1 Bacteroidota bacterium | reverse complement strand
CGCAGATTACACGGATTTCGAGGATTTAAGTTGTTGCTAATGTTTGGAACTATGTTTAGGACCTTTACTTGCTGATTCTAACAAAGACTACATCGAAGAGGGTGATTTTTTTGAAAAAAGCATTAACCATCGCCGGTTCCGATAGTAGTGGCGGGGCTGGGATACAAGCGGACTTGAAAGCATTCTCCGCTAACGGTGTTTTCGGAATGAGTGTGATTACTGCGGTAACCGCGCAAAATACCCAAGGGGTTCTCGCGGTGGAAGATATTTCAACTGAAGTCATTCAAAAACAGATCGAAGCCATCTATGAGGACATCCAGGTCGACGCCGTCAAAGTGGGCATGGTATCAAGAACTGAAACCATCGCGGCCATTAGCAAGCAGTTGCAAAAATATCAAGCCCATCCGGTGGTGGTTGATCCGGTGATGGTCTCCAAGAGCGGTTTTCACTTATTGCAGCCCGATGCGGTAAAGGCGCTAATCGACAATTTGTTGCCGCTGGCGACTATTGTAACACCCAATATTCCGGAAGCGGAAATCATGGCGGGGATGAGTATCAATAGCTTGAAGGATATGGAAGAAGCGGCGGGACGTATTTATCGGATGGGGCCCCGTAATGTGCTGGTCAAAGGAGGGCATCTGACGGATCAAGCTACGGATGTGTTATTCGATGGCGTCCAATATTTGCATTTAACGGCGGAACGGATTCCCACCAAGAATACGCATGGTACGGGCTGTACCCTGTCGTCGGCGATCGCGGCTAATCTGGCCAAAGAGCGCTCAATCAGCGATGCGGTCCGTAACGCTAAAGCTTATTTAACCACCGCAATTCAGCATGCTTTGGCGATCGGCAAGGGAGTAGGGCCGACCCATCATTTTTACGAATTATATCAGAAAGCCGGCGTATTAAATGAATAATGAATTGCAGAATGAATTGACTTTTAAACATTTTTTCTTTTTATGGTTCGGCGCTGCAGTCTCCATTGCTGAAATATTAACCGGCGGACTCCTGGCCCCTTTGGGATTGAAAAACGGGATCCTAATTATTTTGATTGGACATGCCATCGGGGTCACCATCCTTTCATTAGGAGGGATTATCGGTTCCAGGGAAAGGCTGCCCGCCTTGGCTTCCACCAAAATTTCCTTCGGCCTTTACGGTTCGCATTTGTTTTCGGTGGCTAATATTTTGCAATTAATTGGTTGGACGGCAGTGATGATTATTTCAGCCGCCCGCTCAATTAACCTGATCACTAAGGAACTGTGGGGTTTTGATCAGATCCATTTCTGGTGCGTTATTATAGGGCTGATGGTTTTGATCTGGATCTTCTCAGGCAAGACCGGTTTTAAAAAAATAAACATTGCGGCGGTGGGGTTGCTTTTTGGATTAACCCTTATTTTAAGTGCGGTAGTCTTTAAAGATCAAAAACTGTGGGCCCAGGCGCTACCAATCAACAACTCCGACTGGGGAATGGGGTTGGAGTTAAATATCATTATGCCCCTCTCCTGGCTGCCCTTGATCGCTGATTATACTCGTTTTGCCAAAACCACCAAAGGAAGCGCCTGGGGAAGCTGGCTCGGTTATTTTTTAGGTAGTTCTTGGATGTATCTGGTCGGGTTGGGGAGCGGTATTGTATCTAATAACCCGGACCCGACCGGCCTGATGTTGGCCACTAATTTAGGGTTTGCCGCTTTGGGAATCGTCTTTTTAGCGACGATCACGACTACTTTTTTAGATGTCTATTCGGCGGGTGTAACCTTCGCCAATATCTTTCCGCGTTGTAACGAAACAAAGGTGGCGCTGATCATTGGAGGAATTGGGACAGCACTTGCAATTTACGCCCCAATTGAGCAATATCAAAACTTTCTTTATGCAATCGGCTCCGTTTTTGCTCCGCTATTTGCCGTTTTACTTACCGATTACTTTGTCATCAAGTCCAGCCGGTCAATTGCTCAGACTCTCCTGATTGATTGGGGAGCGATCTCCGTCTGGGTATCTGGTGTTGGGTTGTATTATGCCTTGCTCCGGACCGAATTTTGTTTGGGAACAACCTTACCGGTTATGGTGTTAACCGGCGCGGTCAATTTATTGATCAGAAAGAGGGTCTTATCGTGGAAAACATTAAAACCATCGCTCAACTCTTAAGGGATGTTAAAACTAAGAAACCTTTGGTCCACCATCTTACCAACTATGTAACGGTTAATGATTGTGCTAATATTGTTTTAGCTTTGGGAGGGTCGCCGGTGATGGCCGACGACGCCGGTGAAGTGGAGGAGATGGTCGGTATCGCTTCGGCCTTGGTGATCAATATCGGGACTTTAAACGCTAGGACCATCGAAGCGATGCTCCTGGCCGGGAAGAAAGCGAACCAACTTGGTATTCCGGTGGTGCTTGATCCGGTAGGAGCAGGGGCTACCGCTTTACGGACTACTACCGCCGCTAAATTGATTCAAGAGGTAAAATTGGCGGTGTTACGCGGTAATATGTCGGAGATTAAAGTAGTAGCCGGGGCCGCTGCCCGCACCAGGGGAGTAGATTCAGCTGACGACGGCGCCGGTGCGGCCGAGCTCGCCTTGAACCTGGCTAAAAGATTAGGTTGTACCGTGGCCATCACCGGCGTTCAGGATATTGTTTCCGACGGGTCCCGGAGCGGATTGATTGATAATGGGCATCCGTCATTAGCGAGGATTACCGGTACCGGTTGTATGGCTACTTCCCTAATCGGTTGTTACGCCGGGGTTACCGCCGACTCTTATTTAGCGGCCTGCGCCGGGCTGATTACCATGGGCTTGGCCGGGGAAAAAGCCGCCGCTAGTTTGAATGGCTCCGAGGGGATCGGCAGTTTCAAGGTGAAGCTGATGGATGGGATTGACCGGTTAACCCCGGATGAGCTGTTGCGGGAAAGTAAGTTAACTGAAAGATGAATTTTTTTAGCGATTCGAGGATGTCCCGTTCCTTATATGTATCTTCAGTCACTCAAGGATGCTCGTTCACAGTTATCTTTTTCTGCAGTTCAGGATGTTTCGTTCCCTGTTCATTTCTTTCTATGATTCAAGGAGGTTTGTTCCCCGTTCATTCTTCGGTGAACTGGAACCGATTGACCTAAACTCACACACGAATCTTTCAACTGGGAACTGTGAACGTTAGGCCCAAAACACAGACCCGGAACCGGGAGAACTGGTAACTGTGAACGATAGACATAGACTATGGACCTAAATTAATAGCGAGGGAGTAACAAACTTGGAAAATCTAAACTTGCAACTTTATGTGGTAACCGATCGGGCTTGGCTGAACGGGAAACAGCTTGAAGACGATGTGGAAGCGGCGATCCTGGGCGGGGCGACCATTGTGCAATTGCGTGAAAAAGACTTGTCCAGTAGAGAGTTTTTTGCTACAGCACAAAAAATAAAACAAGTGACGGACCATTATCAGATCCCGCTGATTATCAACGATCGCCTTGATATAGCGCTGGCGGTTGATGCCGCCGGATTGCATGTCGGCCAAAGCGATTTGCCTCCCGCCATCGCCAGGCGGTTATTGGGGCCTGGGAAAATCCTGGGGGTTTCAGTCGCCAATCATGAGGAAGCGGTTCAAGCCGAAAAGGATGGCGCCGATTATCTGGGGGCGGGCGCGGTCTTTCCCACCGGGACGAAACAGGACGCTGATTATGTTGATTACCTTGAGTTGCAAAGCATTACCCGGGCGGTTAGGATTCCGGTGGTCGCCATCGGCGGTATCAATGAAGCTAATGCTCTGCAGTTGAAAGGGAGCGGGATTAAAGGAATTGCGGTGGTATCGGCGGTCTTCGCCAAGGATGATCCTCAAAAAGCTGCCGCAGGGATGAAACGGATAGTTGAAAGGATAGTATCAAGCTAAAAGACGGCAAGCTTCGACCGGTTATGTCCCGGAAGGCTGTTTGCTTTTGGCGGAAGCTAGTTTAGAACCGCTTTTGGTCTGTGAAAAACCGTAGGCAAAAAGTTTTTGGGAATCATCATAAATGTAACTGGATTTGAGGACCACGGCAATTAGTTGTTTACCGTTACGGTTGGCTGTTGATACTAGACAACCTCCGGCTGTCCTGGTATAACCGGTTTTAACGCCGGTAGTATATTGGTAACGCCACAAGAGTTTATTATGATTGATTAAGCGGCGGTTAACCCCTGGTTTAGCGCTTGATACTTCCTTGACTTTGGTGCCGACAATCGCGGCGAAGTTACGGTTTTTCATGGCGTACCGGCAAAGAACGGCCAAATCATAAGCGGTGCTGTAATGGTTAATCGCCGGCAAACCACTGGCATTTTTAAAGTTGGTATTTTTCATCCCGAGTTGACGGGCCTTTTGGTTCATTAATTGCGCAAACTTCGCCTCCGAACCGGATACGGCTATGGCCAGGGCTGTAGCGGCGTCGTTTCCGGAGACCAGCATTAAACCGTAGAGTAACTCCCGGACAGTTTTCTTTTCTTGTTTGATAAGACGCATCGATGAACCTTCTTTAGCGGCCGCCGCTGCCGGAATGGATACGGTAGTATCCAGCTTGAGCCGTTCTAAAACAATGATCGCGGTCATGATCTTAGTAGTGCTGGCCGGAGCCATAATTGCCCCGGCGTTTTTGGAGTAGAGGACTTTGCCGGAGGCAAAGTCC
>JBLNDC010000139.1:0-7943 GCA_050261255.1 Bacteroidota bacterium | reverse complement strand
CCGGGCTTTGGTGACCATTTGTATTCTAAGTCCGGTTATTTCTTTTTCTTTAGCTTCAATCGCATTTCGGTTCAATGTTTGGGCCGACCATAATTGCCGGAATTCCAGTTGTTTCTTTTGCATTTCAAAACGGAGGGGTTGAGTGTCTTTCTGAAAATCCTGCCTAATCTCTAATAATTTTTGTTGTTGTTCCGGAGACAAATCGAGATCTTGGAAAAATCCCAAGGCGCCCCTTCGATTCCCTCCTTGGCCTCGGCCGTTACCATAGGCGAAAGCCGAAAGTGAGACCGTTCCAACCAATACCAACGTTATAATCGTCGTTAATAACCCTTTTTTCATTTAAATCATCCTTTCTGCATTTTAATTAAATTGGCTAATAATTGTAACCGCCATTACCCCGGCTAACCACCTCTCTTTCTTCGCCTTAAGTTTAACTCCAAGATTTGAATCCGTCGTGAAAAAAGTATGGAGATTTTATGGAGATTTTTGACCTTTTCCGTAAAAAAGGATAAACTTGAACTATACCGAATTAACTACCAACAATGGTTTCTTTGAATTAAACTACAACCGGGTGGTTTAATGGCCAAAATATTAGTTATCGAAGATGAACTGAAAATTCTCCAAATAATTGAAGCCTACCTTAAAAAGGAAGGCTATCAAGTCTTTACCGCTACGGACGGCCTTTATGGGCTGGAACAAACGAAGCAATTAAATCCAGACCTGGTCATTCTCGATCTTATGCTGCCAAGACTCTCCGGTGAACAGTTTTTAACCGAGGTACGCCAAATTTCAGACGTTCCGGTTATTATTCTATCAGCTAAAACTTCTGAGGATGAACGTATTTTCGGCCTCAATATCGGAGCTGACGATTATTTGACTAAACCGTTCAGCCCCCGCGAACTAGTGGCCCGGGTCCAAGCCCAGTTACGACGGGCTCGGGTAGCGAAAGCTGCTCAAACTAGGAATTATTCGTTTAACCAGGGTAATCTGGTCATAGACCCAGTCAAACATGAAGTTTATCTTGAAAAACAACCCGTAAACCTTACACCAACCGAATTCAAAATTTTGATTTTATTATCTCAAGCCCCTGGACAAGTCTTCAGTCGGGGCCAATTGTTGGAACACGTCCAAGGTTATACCTTTGAAGGGTATGACCGAACTATCGACAGCCATATTAAAAACCTGCGCCAAAAAATAGAAGCCAACCCCGAAAAACCCAAATATATCCTTACCGTCTTCGGAGTCGGTTATAAATTTGGAGGTGTCAGGGATTGAAATCTCCGATCCTCAAAAAGCTGATCTTGCTTATTTTAACGATTTCACTGGGAAGTATCTTAACCTCCGGCTTTATTATTAATATTTCACTCAATCATCAATTCCAAAATTATCTTAATAAAACCGAGGAATTACGCCAGCAGCAAATAGTGAACAATCTGGCGGAACTTTACCGTGAATATGGAGACTGGTCCCACTTTCCTCGGAATATTAATATAGGTAGAGCTGCATTTATGGGAAATTTACGTTATGTTACGGATCAACAAGGAGAGATCGTAATTCTCGCCCGCCCCCGAATGCCCCGACATAACAATATTTCCTTGACGGCCCGTCCGATCCATCTTGACGGTGTCTTAATTGGAACCGCCTATTTTGGTCGAAATATTCTCCAAAATATTTTAACGGCCCAGGATGAAATGTTCCGCTACACCATTAACCGTTCCATCCTGTTGACAATGTTTTTAACGGGATTAATCTCGTTTATGGTGGCTGTTGTCATCGCCCGCAGATTCACTGCACCAATTATGGAAATGAACGAAGCTGCCAAAAATATGACCTCGGGCAATCTGGAATCCAGGGTCTCGAATTTACCCAACGATGAACTTGGCCAGTTGGGAATGGGCCTGAATCAACTGGCTGAACGGTTGTCGGCCGTGGAAAAACTCAGAAAAAAAATGACCGCCGATGTCGCTCACGATCTCCGGACCCCATTAGCTACTGTCCGCAGCCATCTCGAAGGAATGATCGACCAAATCATCCCTGCCAACAAGGAGAATTTGGAGTCGTTATTAGAAGAGGTCAACCGGTTAACACTATTAATCGATGGTCTTCAGGAAATTGCCCTTTCCGACAAGGCGATTCATAACTTTCAAATCGAACCAATTGAGCTAAGTTCGTATCTCAAAGAAATTGTTCGAAGATTGGAACCCTTATTTCATTCCAAGGGCGTTTCCCTTCATTTTGCCCCGCGCGACACTTGTTTTGTCAAATTGGACCGTGAAGCTTTAGCCAAAATATTGGACAACCTTTTATCCAACGCCCTCAAATTTACACCACCTGGAAAGAATGTCCGACTCAACTTAAAAACTGAGGGAGAAACGGTAATAATTGAAGTTAGCGATCAAGGAGTGGGAATCGCTGCAAAGGATTTACCCTATATATTCGAACGTTTCTACCGAACCGATCGTTCACGGAACCGCGACAGCGGCGGTTTTGGCCTCGGTTTGACCATCGTCAAGGAATTAACTGAAGCTCTCGGGGGGATGATTTCAGTCGAGAGCAAACTGGGAGAAGGCAGTATTTTTTCAGTGAAATTCCCTGTAGCACCACGATTCTAAGCTTCGGTTAATAAATATTTCCATAAATCAAGGAGGTTTTACAGTGACAACCAAACTTACTATGGCAGGAGATGTAATTGTCGATTGGATTATTTCCGCAGGCAATTGTAATGTTTACCCCGGAGGGGTCGGCAATGTGGTGCGAGGGTTAAGTCGCCTCGGCTATGAAATTGAATTGACCACCATTTATAACCCGATGTTATATCCTTTGGACCATGTTTTTAACCTGAAAAACTCCCTTCAAGATTTCGCTTATCGCAATGTTAACGTCCGCAATTATGACCTGGGTATTTTCCAAAGGTTTCGCGAAGGTATCAAGCCTCGTATCTTTTCGGGTGCATTTGACGCGGTAGTCTTACATGAAGAGACTTGTATCCGAAATTTTAAAGCAACCTATGCGGACGTTCGCGACGCCACCTCTACCGGAAGTTGTAAGATTTTACGGATGAGCTCTTCCGACCCCTGGGATGTAATTATGAACCGAATAGAACACGAAATAGCGATTGTTACCTATAGCGATCAGGTGAAAGTCTTCAACCAAGAAAACAAAGAACAATATGGGATTCAATTTCCTGTAGTGGAAGCCAAAGATACCGTAGGTGCCGGTGATACTTTCAGCGTTTGGTTGGTAGACGGTTTCCTTAAAACTGGAGTAATTAACCGTGAAACTATAATGCACGCCATCAAAGGCGCCCAGGAAAAAGTGGGTAAAATCGGAGTTTTTGTATGAACGCAGGAACCGAAATGAACCAAGAACGGATTAATTGTTTTCAGTGCCGTCATTTCTTCATAACCTGGGACAAAAGTTTTCCCAACGGTTGTAAAGTATTCGGCTTTAAAACCAAACAACCGCCTTCCGTAGCGGTGTTGCAAGCAAGCGGCGCAGAGTGCGCCGCTTATCAACCGAAAAGGTCTAAACTTCATTCGGAAAACAGTCGGACTAATCAATCGCCCTAATCATGGCTACTTCATCACAGTTAGGAAATTTGGGACAATTGATACAATCCTTCCATACCTTTTGCGGCATTTTTTCTTTGACAACCTCTTGAAACCCGCACTTTTTGAAGAACTCTACTTGATAAGTCAAGGCGAATACCTGCGGGATCCCCAATTCTTTGGCTTCCTTTATTAATTCATTAACCAGTTGCTTACCGATCCCTTGGCCGTGGTATTCGGGCTTGATTGCTAAAGCCCTAATTTCGGCCAGATCTTCCCAGATAATATGGAGCGCGCCTCCTCCGACAAAACTTCCGTTATCTTCAATAATTGTAAATTCACGCAATGATTCGTATAGCGCGCTTCGAGAACGGGGCAGCATTAAACCAAGTTCGGCCAATTCATTGATCAGCCGGTGCAATTCCTCGACATCCCACATTTTAGGTTTGCGATAGGTAATCATTTTGATCTCACTTTCAGTTGTATATTTATGCAAAATTTCTATTAATATATTAATTTTCCTGCTTTAAAATGCTCAAGATTAAGTAAAATTTTTTTATTTTTATTCAAAGCCTTTTATAAAAATCATAGCCCAGTTATTTGTAATCCTGTTAAAAAAGACCCTTTTTGACTGGATTAACACGGAATTAACACTTTTCAGTAATGATTAAAACCAACCCTATGGTTGGTTCAATCAATAATCTTCAACTACCGCATCGGTTATTTCCGCCGGATACTGCTCTTCGATTAGCTTTATGATTTCTTGCTGAAGGGAATCTAAGTAAGATTGGTCTTTACTGACCATTGCCATACCAAGCTTGGTTATTTGCCATTGATCCAAATAATCGACTTCCGCCACCGAAACATTAAGTTTTCGAACCCGCGCCGTTATGCTTTGAATAACCTGCCTTTTATCTTTAAGAGCCAGAGCGCCCGGTATAAATAATGTCAAACTTATCACTCTTATTCGCATATCATGATTTTAGCTTCTTGATAGTCAAATGTCAAAGGGCAAAAGAGGAATGTTAAGAAACTTGCCAAGTCATATAAAACAAAAACCTCCGAATCCTTCGGAAGTTTAAATTAATGTTTTTTTAAAATGGCGGAGCCGATGGGACTCGAACCCACGGTCTCCAGCGTGACAGGCTGGCATGTTAACCGACTACACCACGGCTCCGCATGTTCAGTTATCAGTGACCATTTATCTGTTAGTAATAAATCATTTACTGGTAACTGTTAAATTGATTACTGTTCACTGTAAAAACTGGTGGTCGCGACTGGGCTCGAACCAGTGACCTCTGCGATGTGAACGCAGCGCTCTAACCAACTGAGCTACGCGACCGTTAACGCATAAAAGATTATAACACTAAAACCGGAAAGAAGTCAAGACATCAACTTACTTAATCAGAACAGCTGTGAATCCATATTTCTAAAGGTTTCTTTTTCTTCCTTTTGATCGGCGTTCGGCGAAACTTCTTCAGTCTCTTCCATAGTATCTTTGGTTTTGAATTCCCCTACCAAATCCTTAAGGTTTCCAGCCACAGCGCTTAACGACTGACTCGACGAAGCTATTTCTACTACCATCCCGGAATTCTCCTGCGTAACTTGGTTTAATTGTTCAATTGAAGCTTGAATTTGTTGCGAAGCGTCGGCTTGTTCTTGAATGGCCTCGACGATAGTTAAAATTTCAGTAGAGGTTTTTTTAGTATTGAGGACAATTTGTTCTAAAATCTGAGCTGATTTATAAACCAGATCATTCCCCCGGTTTATCAGTTCGCCGCTCTCTTTGATTAAATTCTCAATCTCTTTGGCTGAGGAAGCGGAGCGAGTAGCTAAATTTCTAACTTCTGCCGCAACTACGGCAAATCCCCGCCCCTGCTCTCCGGATCGGGCCGCTTCCACCGCGGCGTTTAAAGCCAAAAGATTGGTCTGGAAAGCGATCTGGTTAACCACTTTGGTAATTTCAGCAATTTTTTTACTACTTAAGAGAATTAGATTCATCGATTCCTTGGATTGGGTGATGGAATCTTCTCCTTCTTTAACAATATCCAAGGTCTCTTGGGACAAATCATTTACATGCCCGGAGTTGAAAGCAACCTGGTGAATCGAGGAATTTATTTCTTCAATGGTGCTGGTGATCTCCTCCAAAGTGGATGCTTGTTCTTGGGTGCGCTGGGAAAGATCTTCATTGCCAATAGCGATTTTTTTGGCGTCAAGATCGACCGCAGTCGCGGATCCATGAATCTTAAATAATAATTGAGATAAATTATCGCTCATTTTTGCCAATTCCGTGATCATAATCCCAATCTCATCTTTGCTATTAGACGTAATTTGACTGGTGAAATCCCCAACAGCCATCTTTTTAATAATTTCCACCACATTCTTGATCGGGCGGGTAATTGCTCTTGCTAAAAAAGCTCCTACCAATAGCGATAATAATATTCCAATCCCGCCAATCAAAGCTAATTCAGTCGTAACAGCCTTGAACTGAATATCAGCAGTTGTCTTTTCGGATTTGGCCATTACTTCGCTAATTCCGGTCAAATTTTGGAACTGTTCTCTGATTACCGAATCAATATCTGTTACCTTAGTGATATAAAGATTAATCGCATCATCCTTCTGATTAGCTTTAACCAGATCTTGTATTTCTTTGGCAGTCTCATAATATTTATCCAAAGCTACTTTAAGAGTTTCCACCGCTTCTTTATTATGTAAGTCCTTGGTAATCAATTCATAGACGGTGAATTGATCGCTCATCCCCATTTTATAGCCTTCAAGTCGAACATCTGTATTCTCGTCGGCAGTATGCATATAGTAAAGCAGACCGTTTTGGTGCCTAAAATAATAGGTTTTGATTTCTTCAATATAATAAAGCCCTAATAAACATTGGGAATACATTTTATCATTTGATTTTTTAATTTCGCCGGCAGTGGTTAACCCCCTCCAGCCAATAACGGCCATGACTGCTATCATTAAAAAAGCAAAGACGATTAGTTTCGAAAAAGTTTTCATGTTCCGCAGCAATTTCATGGCAAACAGATCCCCTTTTCAATTATTAGTACAGCTAATCAGTTAATCGGAGAAAAGACCCTGAATCTTTAATGAAAATATCAAGATAGCGATAGTTTTTATTCTAATCTTTATTGATTATGATAGTAAACTTCGTAACTAATGACATGATGCCTTAATAAATAGTTCATGTAAGGTACCATATGATTAACGCCGTAATAAGGTAATAATGAAACTACTGTGGGAGCTTAACCCATCTGATATTAGAAATTTTAACCGGTTACCAAAAGGGCCGTTGCAAAATACAGCCCCTCTTACTAACTAAACCTACTACCCTCCAGGTTCAAAAATTTTTTCCATCAAGACATTTTTTGATATGTAACACGACAAACAAACACCCACGGGTATTACCTCTTTCATGATTATCCCGAACGTCACTCCCGTGGGTTGGCAACTTGAAACAGTTACATTTGGCTTTTCCGGCGCAGTGGTTGTGCCGCTTACCTATTAGCAAACCTGAAAGCAATCATCGCAATCGACAGACAGAATACTTCTTCAAATAAACTCCGGCACGCTCAAAGAAGAAGCCGCCTTCCCTTGAGAACGGCTTTTTCGTTAGGCTTACTCTTTGACTCGGCTACTTTATTTGCCCTAATTCACTAACAGTCGGTGTTTGCGCTAGCCCTCTTTTTTACAAGCCTGAAAGCATATCAACCTCAATATTTTAATGGTAATATATATCTAACTTGATTATCACAAATATTTTTAATACGGTCACAACGGGATCAACTACTGCCTCCCATAGGAATGCAATCATCGATGACTTTGAAATGTAGTCGCAAATATAAGTCTAAACTTGACGTAAAAAAACTCCTCTAATCCTTGTAACATCCGTGCTATCTACCCCCGTAATGGACTTTCACCGTCAAGATCGCGCGCATGCTGCGCGTACATAAACTAAAAAGCCCTCAATAATTCTGCGGGCTTTGATCCTTTCTCGAACCGCTAACAAATCAACAACCGATCAAACTACCCAAAGACCGGTAGCAGGATTCTCGATATAATAAATTGTTTCTCCGTCATCTAAAGTATTATACCCGCACCTGAGTCGCTCCGGTTGATAACGTTCAAGAGCTTCATCCAAAGACATATAATTATAATTTACGCTTTCAATCTCCTCTTTGGACAAATGTTTACAAGCATACATAATCTTAAACCTGCCCTCGGATGAACCATGAATCAAATGGGCCGGTATCGACAATCTCTCCTGCAGATCGACATTAGAGGCAACCAGCGATAAAATCCGATCCCGGCCGACATATCCGTATTTTCTGATCAACCTGTCGGAGACGTCACTTTCGCCGAACCCTCTCAACCCTGGAGCTA
>JBLNDC010000138.1:0-2698 GCA_050261255.1 Bacteroidota bacterium | reverse complement strand
GTTGAGAGCATGGGGTTTAGGATCATTGATATCCTGATCAGGTATCCTTACCCAGGTATTGAATTTGGGAGTAAGAGAACATACTTTATATTGAAAAAAGCGAAAAATGAGGTATAATCATGTATCGACACACCCAGATCGGTTGGGGGATTATCTTGATTTTAGGGTCATTAATGGTTTTGATGTATTTTTCAAACCTTGGCAATAATGTCGACATCTTTGCTTATACGGTTTTGTTGCTGGTTGTTATAATGTTCTCCAGATTGACCATTACTGTAGACCAAACCCATATCAGACTATTTTTTGGGTTACTCGGTTTTCCGAGAAGAAAGTTTAAACTTGCGGATGTCGAGTCGTGCCGGGCGGTCAAACACTTTACTTTTGCGGTCAGTTTGGGAATCCATTTTGGCTTAAAAGAATCCCTTTATAACGTCTCCGGGCCCCATGCTGTCGCGTTGGCTATGAAAAACGGCAGAAAAGTGAATATCGGCACCGACGATCCGGAGAAACTGAGCCGAGTGATTGAAGAACAGATAAGAAATAATCGGTTAAGATAGGCTTTTGTGATAAGGGGATTATTCGCTATGGACAGTTTATAAATTCAACCCGGAAATGTGGAATGAGTTGGTTGATGTTAATTTGATTAGGAGGTATTTTTCTTGAAGAAAATTAAGATTATCGTAGTATCCCTAGTTTTGGTGATTCTTGGCGCCGTAGGATTTTTTTTCGTACGTTATCAACAAATGGCTAACACTATTAATGCCGAGTATCGCAAAGCTCAAGATATTGATTTGGGCAAGATTGCCGACGGGGTTTATCCTGGAACTTTCGGAGATTTCCTGGTGGCTGTCGATTTGGAAGTTACAGTTAAGGATCACCGCATAACCGGAATAGCCATTAAGAAACAGGACTGTGGGCCGGGCTATGAAGCCCTGGAAACGGTGGACCGGATTATCCAGGCGCAAAATGTGAGGGTGGATGCGGTCACCGGCGCTACGGGGAGTAGTAAATCGATTATGATCGCCGTCGGCCGGGCGCTCAAAAAATAGAGAATGGCGAAGGAATCTTCGTAACCAAATCGAATCTTTACCTTACCATAAGAACGAAGGGTGATCATAATGAAATTCGTCCAATGGATCGATGAGAAGTACTCGGTTAAAATTCAAAAGATCGACGAGCAACATCAGATGTTAATCAAAATCATCAACGAGGTTTTCGAGGCGAAAACCAACGATCTGGGGAAAATGGCCATTGCCGGTGTCTTGAAACGGATGACCGACTATGCCCAAATCCATTTTAAGGACGAAGAAGTATTGATGGCGGAGCACGTATACCCGGAGTTGGAGGAGCATCGTTCGGCGCACCAATATTTTATCACCAAGGTTGCCGATTTCAACCGCGGCTTTAATTTGGATCAAGATACTCTAACCGAAGAAATGCTCAATTTTTTAAAAAATTGGCTACTTAAACACATTATGGAGACGGATAAAAGGTATAGCCCTTTTTTGATTGAGAGAGGGGTAAGGTAGGCCACTTTATCAAGATTAAGATAATTTAATTCCAAATGCGGCTGTATATGCCGCATTTTTCTTATAAATGACCATTATCGGATCAGAAACTTCGATGATGCGCGATAGGAAAATTACTAATCGGCATTAATTTAAAGAATAAAATGTGTCATTTCAAAAAGGAGTAGAACAAAAGATTTGTTCAGGGCAATCGCGAAACAACCTTTTTTTTACAGCCGGGAAAATTAGATAAAAACTAAAAAAACAATTGAAATATTTGAAATGGATTGCTAAATTAATATTAATAGATTTAAAATGGTAAAAGACAAATCCACAATAATATTGTTGGAATATTCATTAACTCAAAATAAAAACTTTTCCCAACGAAACGGCGTATTGGTTTTAAGAAATTGAAAGAACAGAAATCGTCTAATCTTTAGGGAAGCGAATTGTTGGTAAATTAATTGGGGCGAAATTGAAACAAGGCCTATTCAATGAGGGAATTGCATAATTACCTAAACAAATCCTTTGACCACAATATATATTGATAAATATTGTGAGCCAAAGCTAAAATTGAGAATTATCAATTCCTTACAATATTTAAAGAACTTAATAACAGAATGGAGGATATCATGAAGACTATCGCAATAGCGCTTTTTGTTTCGACTTACATTCTCTTACTAACTTTTCCGAAAGTCAGGGCTTATATCGCGCTCGCCTCGGCTTCAATCTTTGTACTTTTTGGTATTTTACCAATTGATAAAGTGTTAACCACCGTAGATTGGAACGTAATCCTAATGATCGCGGGGACCATGGGAGTTGTCTCTTTATTTATCGAATCAAAAATGCCTTCCTTGTTAGCGGATTTGATTATTGAAAAAACTCCCAATATAAAATGGGCGGTTATTTCCCTATCGCTCTTCGCCGGTTTAATTTCAGCTTTTGTCGATAATGTGGCTACAGTTTTAATGGTTGCGCCGGTAGCGTTGAATATAGCTAAAAAGCTTAAGATTTCTCCGGTCCCCAGTATCATAGCGATTGCCGTCGCTTCAAACCTTCAGGGGGCCGCCACCTTAGTCGGCGATACTACCTCGATTTTACTGGGTGGGTATGCCAACCTTGATTTCTTAGATTTCTTCTTTTTCAAGGGGAAGATCGGAATGTTCTGGGTGGTCCAAGCCGGGGCATTA
>JBLNDC010000137.1:0-5735 GCA_050261255.1 Bacteroidota bacterium | reverse complement strand
GGTTTAAGCCTCCGGGGGTAAAATCATCTTGGCGCCGCCTTTTTTTGGAAGCGGTATAATTGGCCACCATTGAGTCGACGTTTCCCGAAGTTACGCCCCAAAATAACCGGGGTTCGCCCAGGCGGGTTATATCAACATCGCTTTCGGTGTCGGGCTGGGCAATGATTCCCACCCGGTAACCGGCGTCGCGCAAAACCTTACCGATAATCGCCACCCCGATATAAGGGCTATCGATATAGGTATCGCCGGAAACTAAAATGACATCAAGATTGTCCCAACCGAGACGGTTCATATCTTTACGGGTCGTGGGAAGAAACATGGGGGCTCCTTTGAAGGCAGTAGTCAGAATACAGAATACAGAAGAAAGAAGACAGAAGGTTGTAAATTAAAGCTTCATCGACACTTAAAACCAGATTTATGACTTTGAATTTTGCATTTAAAGCATATTTTGCACTACTGAATTCTGACTACTGTCTTTTTAATTCTGTAGACAAACAAACTAGCAAGTTTATAGTTTATTATTGCTCTTTTCCCGAGATTATGCAACTTTCATTTTTTTCACGTTCTCAGGCAGGGAAAGAAGGAAATATATAGAAATTTTCATTAACAATCAGCATAATCTTAGGGTGGTTGCAGAGACGGAGGTTAAGAAATGTACTGTTCAAAATGCGGTAAGAGCTATCAAGCGGACTTTAAAAGCTGTCCTTATTGTAAAAATAAAAATAAAGAAGCCACAACTGTGCCGACCAAGGAAAATTTCGGCAATTACCGCGAACGAAACCATATCCGCTTATTCCAGTTTAAGCAGGCGGATCTTCCCCTGAGAATGGCGGCAATGATGATTGATGTTATCATCCTAATGATCCCGTGCTTTTTATTGATCTATTTTACCAAGGGTATCGGCATCGGACTCTGTATCATAGTCGGCTGGGCCTATTACGCCGGATTGGAGAGTTCGGCGCTGCACGGAACAATCGGAAAATATGCGTTGAAACTGGAGGTAACCGATTTAGAGGGTGAAGGGATAAATTTAATCCAAGCCACCAAGAGGTACTTGGCGCATTTTCTATCGTTATTCACTTTGGGGATTGGTTTTATATTTTTGGCTTTTAACGACAAAAAGCAAGCGGTCCATGACTTGCTCACCGATTGCATGGTTTTGGATCTGGTTCAACAAAATCGAAATGTTAATTCGCATCAGCTGGAGGAAACAGAATAAACAATAACTTTTGCTCAGAGTTGTTAAGAATTATGTTTGGGCGCAAAAAAGAGGAAGCCTCTCGCCATTGTCGAATTGATTTTTAACAGTGGAGAGAGGTATTTTTATGGACGTTAAACGCTTTTTAAACGAGATCAAAAACAGCCAATATTACCAAGGACAGATCGCTTTTGTCCAAGAGATTCCCGGGCGGGAACCGGTCTTTGGGGAAATCATTCCGGCGCTGGTTCCGGAGGTGGAGGGGTTGCTCGCGAAGAAGGGAATCCAAAAACTCTATTCCCATCAAGCGGAAGCCATCAACGCCACCCGCAACGGTGAACACACGGTGATCGTCACCGGCACCGCCAGCGGCAAATCCCTCTGTTACAATCTGCCGGTGCTGGAAAGCTTCTTCAAGGACCGCCGCTCCCGGGCCCTCTTTTTATATCCTACCAAAGCCCTGGCCCAGGACCAGTTGAAAAATTTACTCCGGTTTTTTGAAGGGGAGAACGAGTCGCCGCTGATGGGGACCTACGACGGGGACACTCCGGTCAATCTCCGCAAGAAGCTGCGGGATTCCGGCAATCTAATCTTGACCAACCCCGACATGCTCCACCAGGGGATTATGCCCAAACATCCGGGATGGTCCCAGTTCTTCGGTAACTTGAAATACGTGGTCCTCGATGAACTCCACACTTACCGCGGGGTCTTCGGTTCCAACGTTGCCAATGTAATCCGGCGTTTACGCCGGATCTGCAACCATTACGGAGGCTCCCCGGTTTTCGTCGCCACCTCGGCGACGATCAACAATCCTCAGGCTCATGCCGAGGCTTTAGTAGGCCTACCGATGCGTTTGATCGATCAGGACGGAGCGCCGCGGGGCAAAAAATATTTTGTCTTTTGGAACCCGCCTTACCTGGATCAGACCAAGACCGAACGGAAGAGCGCCAACTCGGAGGCAGCCTACTTAATGACGGAGTTAATCCGGAACCGGATCCCGACCATCGCCTTTACCAAAACCCGAGTGGTAACCGAATTGATGTACCGCTATGTCCAAGACCAACTTCAAAGGCATAGTCCCAGTTTGGCCAAGAAAATCCGGGCTTATCGCGGCGGGTACCTCCCGGAGGAGCGCCGGGAGATCGAACGCCAGTTATTCGAGGGTGAGCTACTGGGGGTGACCAGCACCAACGCTTTGGAGCTGGGGATCGATATCGGGCAACTGGAGGCTTGTTTGATTGTGGGTTATCCCGGCACCATCGCCTCCAGTTGGCAACAGGCAGGCCGGGTCGGCCGGGCCCGTGAAGATTCCCTGGTGATCTATATTCCCCATCAAAATCCAATCGATCAGTATTTAGTAAAACATCCGGGGTATTTCTTCGGCCAGAACCCGGAAGCGGCAGTAATCGATCCTAACAATCCCCATATTTTAATGGGGCATCTCCGGTGCGCCGCTTTTGAGGCCCCGATCGTGGCCGAAGATTGCCGCCAATTCGGTGAATATGCCCCGGCTTTATTGGAATTGTTGCTGGAAGGTGGCCAGTTGCAACGGACCGCGGACCGGTATTATTGGCGGAGCTCCGGTTTTCCTTCCACCGAAGTGAATTTGAGGAATATCTCCGATAATACTTTTAGTATCGTCGACACCTCGACTACGCCTGGAAAAGTAATCGGGACTCTGGACGAGGCCAGCGCTTACCAGCAGATTTTTACCGAAGCCATTTATCTCCATGACGGCGAAACTTATTTCGTCAAAGAGATGAATGTGGCCCAAAAGATTTCTTATGTTCAAAAACTAGAGGTGGACTACTTCACCCAATCCATAACCGAGGTCCAGATCCGGACCACCTCAAAGGAGCTTGAGTCCAAATGGCGCAAAGCCGAGACCGGTTTCGGCGGTGTAGAAGTAATGCTCAAACCGTACCTCTTCCGGAAGATCAAGTTCGGCTCCAGGGATAGTATCGGCTTCGGGAAGATTAACCTGGACCCGCAAACGATGCAGACCAACGCTTTCTGGGTAGTCCCGCCTCCCTCGACCTTGCATTTGGTGAAAGAGTTAGGCCGGGACCCGGTGGAGAGCCTGATGGGCATCGCCAACGTCCTGGCGGAAGTTTTGCCGTTTTTGGTGATGTGCGACAGCAGCGATATCGGCTCCGTGGTGGATCTGGCCAATCTTGGTTCACCGGCGTTGTTCGTTTACGATAAATACCCGGGCGGCCTTGGTTTCGCCCTCCGTTCCTTTGAGCGGGTCGAAGAGTTATTTAATGCGGCCCGGGAGTTGATTGCCGCCTGTTCCTGCGAGAATGGCTGCCCCTCTTGTGTGGGCTCGCCACTCCCGCCCAATCCGCAACTGGACCCGGATTCCACCGCCAAAGGCCGGATCCCCGATAAGGAAGGGGCCTTGGTGATGCTCCATGATCTGTTGGAAATGGAGCCATATCTACCCAAAATGCCTGATAACGATTGGAACAAGGTAAAACAAGAAAGCCGGGCTGAAGTTGATTTTCCTCCGTTGGTGCGATTGCCGGAGAAGATCGAGGAACAGCTCAGGGAAAAGATAGCGAAGTTCGGGAGGAAAAACAATGGCTGAGTTGGCGATTATCGGGGGTTCCGGTTTCTACCAACCGGGGATCTTCACCGATCCCCAAGAAATCCAGGTTGACACCCCATATGGAGCTGTGCATCTCTTAATTGGGAAAGCCAATGGAGTAGAGGTCGCCTTTATACCTAGGCACGGTAAGGAGCATTCCCTATTACCTCATCAGCTTAATTATAGGGCTAATATTTGGGCTTTAAAAGAAATCGGAGTAAAACGGATCATCGCTACCAGCGCCGTGGGAAGTTTGAACCGGAAATGCCCGCCGGGAACGATGGTTATTATCGATCAATTTCTGGACTTTACCAAGCAGCGGCCTTTCACCTTTTTCGACAAGGGAGACGCTTTCCGGGCCCATGTGGATATGACTGCTCCTTATTGTCCCGAACTACGGGAAAGGATTAAAAGAGCCGCTGTGACTTGTAAGATCCCGGTTCAGCCGGAAGGTTGTTATGTCTGCGCCGAAGGGCCCCGTTACGAAACCGCGGCTGAGATTAGAATGTTTCAGAAATTAGGCGGAGATGTCGTCGGGATGACCGGAGTCCCTGAGGTGGTACTGGCCCGGGAATTGGGAATCTGTTACGCCGCGATCAGCACTATTACTAATTGGGCCGCTGGACTGAGCAAGCATCCATTGTCCCATCATGAAGTAGTGGCGGTAATGAAGCATAATCAGGAAAAACTAAGGGAATTAATACTCGGGTGCCTAACAATGACTATCAATGGCGTTTTTCATTGTAAGTGCGGACAATGTAATGAAGGAGCGAAATAATGTCCTGGAGAACGCTGGAATATCAAGACGGGAAGGTAACTTTCATCGATCAAACCTTGTTGCCGGGAGAGATCCGGTATTTGACCACTTCTGATTACCGGGTGATCGTCGAGGCCATCAAAAAGCTGCGGATCAGGGGGGCACCGGCCATTGGAATCGCCGCCGCCTTCGGTGTAGTGCTGGGAGCTTATGAATTTCAAGGCTCGATTGATTTGCCCGGGCAAATTGAAAAAATCATCGCTGAGCTTGCCGGCACCCGGCCGACGGCAGTCAATCTTTTTTGGGCGTTAAACAGGCAGCGCAAAATTGTAGAATCGAAAAAAGATCGACCCAAGAAAGAATTGATCGCCGCTTTGGAAAGGGAAGCGATAGCGATTGCCGCCGCTGATGAACGAATCAACCGGAAAATCGGCGAATTCGGCGCGGGCTTGTTAAGAGACGGGATGGGCGTTTTGACCCATTGCAATGCCGGGGCTTTGGCCACCGGCGCTTACGGGACGGCTTTGGCCGCGATTCGAGTGGCGGTGGAACAAGGGAAGCGAATTAGCGTTTTTGCGGATGAAACCCGGCCGCTGCTCCAGGGAGCGCGTTTGACGGTCTGGGAAATGATGCAAGAAAATATTCCGGTAACTTTAATAACGGATAATATGGCTGCCGCCGTAATGGGAATGGGGAAAATCCAGGCGGTGATCGTCGGAGCGGACCGGATCACAGCCAACGGCGACGTGGCAAATAAAATCGGAACTTACGGAGTGGCGATTCTCGCCAAGGAACATAATATCCCATTTTACGTGGCAGCTCCACTCTCAACCATTGATCTGAGCTTAAAAACAGGCGCGGAGATACCTATTGAAGAGCGGCGCCCTGAGGAAGTGACTTCATTCGGTGGGGTCACGGTGGCCCCGGCAGGAGTAAAAGTTTTTAACCCGGCTTTTGATGTGACCCCGGCCAAATATGTGACGGCGATTATTTCCGAGTATGGAGTCGCAAGAGGGGATTGGGAGAAAACTTTTAACAAGTGGATAAATTCTGAATGTAAAGGTAGTCAGGGGACAGAAGATAGGAGACAGTAGTAATAAAAACGACCGGTGGACCCGGTCGTGGGGGTTTTTTGTTGTGCCTGAATAGTTGGTAGTTTAAAAAGTATATTGAAAGGTGTAGAATAACAA
>JBLNDC010000136.1:0-2625 GCA_050261255.1 Bacteroidota bacterium | reverse complement strand
TCGAGGGGTCCGTTTCAATCGCACGGTCAAAGAGAATAACCTTAACGCCTGCATTTTTTGCCGACTTTAGGACGTCGTCCCATCCAGACGCGTTTGCGGCCGAGATCAGAAGATAGTCCACCCCGTCCCGGATGTAGCCTTGCGCCGCGGCGATCTGCTCGCTGTTGTCGCCGGTGTTGGTCTGTTTTGCGTCATAACCGTTTGCCTTTGAGAAGACATTGTTCATGTCTTCCACATTGGCCTGACGGTAGCCGGATTCTTCCGGTGGTAAATTTACAATGCCAACCTTAATCGGGCCTTTTGCATAACCTGCAAGCCCAACCAAGAAAAACATGGCAATGCCTAATACAAGAAACTTAATTTTCATACTTTCCCCTCCTAAAAAATTATTTCATTCGTGTTAACGTCTGGTAACATTAACAAAAAAATTATATCCAATTAAAAAACCATTCGTCCATGGACGATTTTTTTTTTTACTATAATATTTTTTATCCCTCCCATTCACCAGGGTTCTTTAGCGAATGATGTTATGGGGAGCCGTGAGGCCCGCCATGCTCACCTACAAAAGCACCGGCATTCAGAAATTCATCCTCAACCGGTTGACGCAGATCCATGATGAAATCGTTGGTGAGGACCCGGAGTACAGGGAACTGGGGGAGAGGCCGGATGAACTTTTGAAGTTAATCGCCGCCAAATTGACCCCGGAAGATAAGAAATTGCACCAGCTTGAGGCTGGTGTTTTTATTTGCATATAGAATGGACCCCCACCAAAGGCTCCTGAGTAAAGTTGATCTATTATTGACCGAATCGGTTGATTACGTTATAATTATAGATATCGACCGAATCGGTTGATAAAATCCCTGGGGTGAGTGTTTTGGAGAATTTTTTACGAATACCGGTAGAGAAGCAAAAAAGAATTATTGATGTTGCCCTCCAAGCCTTTGGCGCGAATGGTTATAAAAAAACATCCGCCAGTGACATCTCTACTGCTGCCGGAGTTTCAAAAGCAATGATATTTCATTACTTCGGCGCCAAAAAAGCGCTATACCTGTATCTAATTGATTACTGCAGCAATTTGATTCAAAACGAAATTGAAGGAAAGTTTGACAACACTATAACCGACTTCTTTGACCGAATTAAGCTCTCAGCCGACATTGTAATTTCAGTTACCAAAAAACATCCGGCCATTCTTTCGTTTATGAAAAGTGCATATTTTGAAGAAGCAGATGAAGTAAAAGCGGATATCAAAGCTATTTTAGCCAAAGGTGAAAGTCTTCGTGACAAAATTGTCTCTGAAAGCATAGATGCATCTAAATTTAAAGACGGCATTGATTTAAAAGTCTTCATGAAAATGTTCGCCTGTTTTGCAGAGGGATATACAGATCAACTATCAAGTAAAGCAGAATTTGACATTGAAATAATCCGTAAAGAGATCTTTGAATGCTTGGATTTACTTAAAAACAACTTTTATAAAGAGGAGTATCTATGATTGATGTAAGAGGAATGCCACTTGATGCTGAATATTTTTATTAATGCAAATAAGGAGGAGTTTGCCATGGGATTTATTGCTTTAATAGTTTTTATTATCGTACAGATTCTGTTTATTCCCCTGGCTATTATTGGTGGAATTCTTACTACCTTCAAACAGTTGGTTGTCAGTAAAAGACTGGGAGTCTCAGGTACAGCCATTTCAGCAATCGCGCAAAGGTGGCTCATGAATTTTTATGGAATGAGGAAAGATCCGGCAACAGCAAAATTATACCGCGCCCTTCCCAATGCTTCTGAAATTGGATTATGGTTGGTGCTTTTTCCAGGCTTCCTCCAGTACAAAATACATCCCTCATTTCCGGAAGAGGGCAAGGAAAGTCTAACTAATGCAGTCCAAGCTAGAACATTTTATATTGACAAGCTCATTAATGAATCAAAGGATAAAGTTGAACAATTTGTGGTCATGGGCGCCGGTTATGATACAAGATGTTACGGGGATCTCAAACAAAATAATTTAAACTTTTTCGAACTGGATCAGGAAAAGACACAAAAACTGAAGATGAAATGTTTAAAAAAGGCTGGTATTGACGCATCCCATGTTACTTTTGTGGAAGTGGATTTTTCTACCGAAAAGTGGTATGAGAAACTCGAAAAGGCCGGTTTCAATCCGGGTAAAAGATCGCTCTTTTTATGGGAAGGAGTAACGCTCTATCTTTCTGAAGAGGACACCCGAAAAACTATCAAAGAAATAAAAGCACATACCGCATCAGGCAGTATATTAATCGCTGATTTCTGTTCGAAAAGATTGACTGCGCTCCAAGGTGTAAAAGCTACCAATGAGGATTTTAATTTTGGATTAGATTTTTCGGTAAATCCTGAAAAGGTTTTAAAAACGTTCATCGAGAGTGAAAAAGTAAACCTGGGTGATTATTATTTTATTGGACATAAAACCAAAAAAGGCGCAGTGATGGCAGTTGCTGAAGTTATTTTATAGAATTTTTTGCTCCATTTGGGATTGATATAACAGCATTGCCGGGGTAAGGGCTTATTAGTTCGGCTAACTACGATGAGTCCCGGTTAGTCAATGAAGAATGAAATGTCTGATGATTGGCTTCAATCGCTAAACACTCTCCCGGT
>JBLNDC010000135.1:0-6081 GCA_050261255.1 Bacteroidota bacterium | reverse complement strand
ATGGATCGGGCTATCCAAATCGCCGGAGAGCAGACTATTGGCTGTGTAGCTTTACGAAACACCCATCACTGGATGCGTCCCGGAGCTTACGGATTACAAGCCGCCGACGCCGGATGCATCGGTATTTGCTGGACCAATACTATTCCCAATATGCCGCCCTGGGGCGGAAAAGAACCTAAGTTGGGAAATAACCCAATCGTTCTAGCGGTACCTCGTGCTGAAGGGCATATCCTGTTGGATATGGCGGTCTCGATGTTTTCCTATGGCAAACTTGAATCCTATGCGATTCACGATCAGATGCTTCCTGTCGATGGCGGTTTTGATGATAACGGCAATCTGACCAAAGACCCCAAAGCAGTGTTGGAAACTAAACAACCCCTTCCCATCGGATGTTGGAAAGGCTCGGGGCTGTCACTCCTTTTGGACTTAATCGCCATGGTTTTGTCCGGCGGCAACTCAAGCTTACAAGTGGGAAAAAGCGGAACCGAGATCGGCCTTTCACAATTGTTTATCGCTTTTGATCTTTCCAAACTATCCGGGAAAGATTTTATGCTCCAGTCTCTTGAAGAAACAATCGCCGACTTGCATCGTACTACCCCGATTCGGGAAGACGGAACAGTCTCCTATCCGGGTGAAAGAATGCTTCATACCAGAAAAGAAAACCTCGAAAAGGGGGTACCGGTTGAACCGATCTTCTGGGAACAAGTGTTGCGGATGTAGCCGGAGAACATCATTTAGTTTGATTAAATAGAATATTTTTAGGAAAAAATAGTTTTGAAAATTCTTGAGGAGGGATATGAGTGGAACATAAAAACTGGCTGAGTCCGTTCAACAACGATTTCTTCGGCGACCGTTTTTTCAACCAATTAATGCCGCGGGGTTTTAGCGATTTTTTCCGAACCGGTAATTTCGGGCCTTCCGTCGATCTCCGGGAAACCGACACGGAATTCATTCTCCAAGCGGACCTTCCCGGAATCAAACAAGAGGATCTCGATATTACCGTCGATGAAAACGTGATCATCCTCAAAGGCGAGACCAAACGGGACGAGGTCCGCGAGGAAAAAGGGTATCATTTTTCCGAACGGCGTTACGGCAGTTTCTACCGGACTATTCCCTTGCCGTCGGAGGTCAAATCCGACCAAGCGGTGGCTAAATATAAAAACGGGGTCCTCGAATTACGGGTGCCTAAGGCGGAGACCGCTTCCAGGCGGGGCTTCAAGCCGAAGATCGAAAGCGACGATGATTTAAGGCAATAGCCTATCTTGCCTTACTCCGTCCAATACCAAACATATATACTTATGTACGCGCCCCTTGAAAATCTCGCGCAGAGGTGCAAAGACGCAGAGTTTATAGACAAAGCCATAAAATATTAATGTTTTCTCTGCGCCTCAACTCCTCTGCGGGAGAATAATAAATGGCATATCGTATCAACCATTATTGAAAATAAGCTTTATTTTATTATCAAATTTTTTGCGAGTAAACCATCAATTGCATTTCTAGGTGTGATGCAGGAATGGTTTTATCATATTTCCCAAAGGTATTTTTAATCGTCATTTGTCTTGATTTGAAAATTCCCTCAAGCTCTTTTAGAGAGTATAACCGGGTACTTGAATGCGCCCTGAGGGAATTAATATCGGGCTTTTTGGCTATCTCACCGAATTTGATACTCCACCCTCCATAAAGCATCCGCCGGGTTTCTTTATCCCAATGAAACTCAGGAAGCGACAATTCTTTTTCGCCAATATCCCAATGGCGTTTGGGGAAATGCATTTCGGCATGTTCGGCATTGCAAATATCCATAAAATGTTTTCCGCCTTTTTTAAGGGAGACCGCGATCAGATCAAATATTTTTAAATTTTCCGCATCATTTTCAAGATACCCTATGGCGCCATCCGCCATGTTCAAAACGACATCAAATTCATTCTTAAATGAAACTTCTCTTAAATCAGCACAGATAAATTCGGTATCTAACTCGTTAATCTTGGCGGTTTTCTTAGCTTCTTCGATATAGTCAGGTGTAATATCAACCCCTACTACCGAAAACCCTCTTTTTGAAAGTTCGATTGCATGCCTGCCGAAACCACAGGCCAAATCCAAAATTCTTTCTGTACCTGATAAACCCATAATATCAACGATAAAGTCTATTTCATTCTTAGTGTGTTCAACCCAAGACATATTTTGAATATTTAAGGACCATATTTTTTTATACCACTCCGGATCGGGCTTTAAGTTATCCATCTAATCCACCTCACAATTTAAAATTTACAGTTTTTACTATGTAATTTCGTGGCAAAACCCTCAAAACCTTTTTCCTTGTTTTCTTAAACATCTTCCATTAACCGCTTAAATCTTTAATTGTATTGAGGAATAATTTGTATCGATATTACGTTTAACTATATGGTAAAATATTACTAAAACAGCCAATTCCGGGCCGGACTCGAAGCTGTAATTTATTCGTCAATAAGCATTTCTCCGTTTTCAAGATAATAATTCAACCTTTTTTCCACTTTTGCGAAATGTTCAGCGTATTTTTGGTCTGTAAAATCTTCTACATATTTATTACCAGCTTCATTTAATCCACTAATAATTTGTTCCCAAATCGCAGTTGTAGTATTATCCCTATTATCAATTAATTCAATGTTAAACCTCATAACGATGGTGTTATTAAAACGTATGAACTGAATTGTTTTATCTTTCTGGTATTGGCTGACAATCCATGTTTCAGGCTCCACTAATCCCGGAAAATTTGTTCTAAATATACAATTGTCTTCTGCAAATCCCGAATCAGAATATATCATTTCACATTTCCAATATTGAAGCCATTTATATTCTAAGGTTGGGCAAAGCAATGGAAACACCTTATTAGGAGCCGCGTTCAACTTTTGGACATACTTTTTATTTGTTCGCTTAGATATAAATTTATTCATTTATTTATTCTCCTCACAACAAATAATGATTTACTAGCAAGAACTTTTCGCTAATATTATTGATTTGTAGATTTTATATGTATCCTATTCTCTAACATATCCCAGATAACCTGTTTCGTGAAATGTGTTTCGGTAAAAATTCCCTTTCTGTGATATTTTTTAAAACCTTGTCCTCAATGTAAATAAAACCCTGGACAAATTAGGTAACCATATGATTTAGGAGAGAATCCCGAGCAAACTCACTGTCAATTGGGATTGTATCATCTCAAACAATTGTCCTATTATATAATTTGTTAATCCATAGTTTTTATGGTAAAATTGTGCTGTCAATCGGGCGTATGGAATCAAGAAAGAAATTCATTCCATGATAATGGGAGAAAAAAATTAAGGAAATGCCATAAACCGAAGAAACCCAAAAAAACGTGCTATTTACTACCACGGATTTAATAGTCTAAAGTAAATCAAAGCGATCTATCAAAGGAAGGTAAATCATGAAGACCAACCTCTTTTTCTTCTCCTCCACCGGAAATAATCTCAGCGTCGCCAAAGACATCGCCGCCAAACTTCCCGGAACTCAAATCATCCCTATCTCAAGGGCACTCAACGGAACGATTGACTTAAACGTTGACAATATCGGTCTGGTTTTCCCGGTCTATTTCGGAGGCCTGCCGCGAATAGTGGTCGACTTTATCAATCAGCTTGATCCTGCCAAAATTAAATACATCTTTGCCGTCTGCACTTACGGCGGGCTGCCGGCGGCCGCCTTATCCCAAACCGAACAACTGCTCCAAGTGATAAATATAACCTTAAACGCCGGTTTATCCATTCAGATGCCCGGAAATTACCTGGTTAAATACGGCGCATTTAGTTCTGAACAACAACAACGGCTCTTTCAGAAAGCGAAGGAGAAGATCAATACTATCGTGGCAGCCGTCAAGAACCAGGCAAACATGATCGAACCGGGTAACCGTCTGATCACCATTATTGCCCGTTTAATATATCAATCGGTTTATCCCAAATTCTCGACCCTGGACCGGAATTTTACCGTTGCCGAAAATTGTACCGGATGTAGAACCTGTGAAAAAGTATGCCCGGTCCGGAATATTAAAATGGCAGCCAACCGCCCGACCTGGCAGAATAATTGCGAACATTGCCTGGCTTGCATCCAATGGTGCCCCACCCAGGCTATCCAATATGGAACTAAAACCGCTAACCGGAAACGCTATCACCATCCCGAAGTGACGGTCGAGGAAATGTATCGGGAGTCCCCCCTAATCCCCTGAGGGGGCAGTAGTAAGCCTTTGAAGTTCATAAACCATGGTTACGGAGGCCATCTATCATGCAGAATGAAGCTGATTGGTATGAAAGAAGTAAATTATTCTAACCTCGAAAATTGGTATTATCAAATTCACTCGAAAATGGACCTGTCAAAGGTCTCTTTTTTTAGGTAATATTTTAATAAAATCGAAGCCATACATTAATTTTCCCGGAAAGCAGGTGTGATCGATGATTCGAAAATGTGAACCAGGAGAGTTGAAAACCATTTATGAAATCGTCAATGATGCAGCTCAGGCCTACCATGGTGTCATTCCGGAGGATTGTTGGAAAGAGCCGTACATGCCTCTTGATGAATTAGAGGATGAAATTGCTCACGCGGTAACGTTCTGGGGCTATGAAATCGAAGGGCAATTGGTGGGCGTAATGGGGATCCAACCAGTCCAAGATGTGACTTTAATCAGGCACGCTTATGTCCGGACCGAGATGCGGAATCGGGGGATCGGGGGAGAGCTTCTGTCGCACTTGCGCCAACTCACCGAACGCCCCATCCTCATCGGCACCTGGGCCGACGCCAACTGGGCAATCCGCTTTTATCAAAAGAACGACTTCCGCCTGGTTGGGGAAGAAAAAGACCGGCTCCTCACGAAATACTGGTCGGTTCCCCCACGTCAGATTGAAGTATCGGTGGTTCTGGCCGACCAAAAATGGTTCGCCCTTACGTCACTACAAACCAAGGAGCTGGAGAAATGAAACGAATCATCGGGGTAATCGGCAGCCCCCGCCGAAACGGCAATACCGATCTTTTAGTGACCAAGATTTTAGAAGCGGCGAAACTCGAAGGCGCGGTTGCAAAAGCCGTTTATCTTAACGACTTGACCATTAAAGAATGCGACGGCTGCCATGTCTGTTGGAACGGTAAGCCCTGCCCTAAGCAGGACGATATGTGCAATCTATATCCGGAGATTATCGCTAGCGACGTAATCATCTTCGGCACTCCGGTATATTGGTACGGCCCTACCGCTTTGATGAAGGCTTTTATCGATCGCTTCGTTTATTTTAACATTCCCGAAAACAGAAAGTATGTTAAAGGAAAATCCGCAGTCTTGGTCATTCCTTTTGAGGAGGAAGATTGGGAGACTGTAGCCCCTGTAATTTCATTCTTCGAAAAAAGCCTAGGGTATCTGGAAATGAATCTAATCGACAAAATAATCGTCCCTGGGGTCAGCCGCCGGGGAGAGGTATTAAAACAAGAAACCATATTGACAAAAGCAAATGAGTTGGGACATAGGTTGGGCGCTACTTAGAAAATAATAAGGCGATTAAAGATTTAACCGCTAATACACGCGAATTAACGCTAATTAATCTTTTGTATCTTAAGGTTTTATTCGTGTTTATTAGTGTTCATTAGCGGTTCCTGAAATGCCTTATTTTCATTCTTCCTTCGAAAGTCCTAATCAACCTCAAACTCCGGAAATCTAACCGGAATCTTCTGAATTTCATGGTGCAAGACAATCGGATCGGAGATCAGCCCGAATTGATCATCATCCGGATAGCAGACCGCAATCTGGGGATTGGGGCCGGCGAAAGCCTTGACTGCTTCGTAACTCTCCCAATAAGACACCATGAAAAAGTGCTCCCATCCGTCTTGTAATTGATGGTAAATTTCAGCCCCCATATTACCTGGGATCGACTTCACTTCGGCTACTCCCGTTTTTAACAAATGGTCGCGAAAGGCATCTCCTTTTTCAGCCGGAACTATGCCATGCCAGGAACGGACGATCATCTGAATCCCCCTCAGCACTTTTGCTTCAACAAAAGAGATTTCTATATTAATTCAACCATTTTAGGATTTCACCTCCATTTTTATCATTCATTG
>JBLNDC010000134.1:0-3569 GCA_050261255.1 Bacteroidota bacterium | reverse complement strand
AAAGGTAAGTTGGAACCTCCGATATTACAAGTAATAATTAATTCAAGTAATTCGCTTTTAAATGCAATAATCTGATCTAAAGCGGCGGTAACGTCTTGGTTTAGATTGAAGACTTGTTCCCGGATGGGTGGGGTGTTATCGGCTCTGGCTTTTAATTGTTCAAATAAATTTTGTAGGGTTTGGGCCCGATTGATCAAGTCGGTTGCGTCGCACGGTAGGCCGAGCCGGATGAATAAGGCATGTTCCGCCATAATCCGGAGCCAAAACCGGTTTTGGCGTAATGATTCCTCGATGAATTCCAACTCGTTACCCCCTTTCCAGGGATAAAAAATTGTTAGAGGTTGTTTAGGGCTAATGATGTAACATCTGATATATATTATGAATCGGAATCCCAAATGGAATGTTATCGTGTCACTTTTGTTGCTACGCTATATTATTAAAAGTATGAAAGACCATGGTCTTACCTCATGGTCTTTCTTTCATTCCACTGTTTAACCGGTTTTCATGACCAGTCAAATAGGTGATTTGCAATGCTATTATTTTGATAATCAAGCAAGTCACCCATTCCCGAAAACCACTTTCACTTTCATCCCCTTACCCTTCGGTAAAATCAAGTATCCTTCATTGGTGTCAAATTTACTCCAATTCGCACCGTTAATCTCTACTTTCTTGATGATTACATTAGGATTTTCAACGATTTTAACATAATGCCATATGCCGTCCACAGGGGCAGATAGCTTAAAGTAAAGTTCCGCCGGTTTTTGATGGACATAGAGTTGCAGGTACAAATAATTCATTAAGATACCTTATTAGTTTGAAAATAACATTTATTTCCGGGGATAGACTAGTTGGATTTTTTATCAACGCAAGATATATTTTTTAACATGTAGGATAATGTAGGGTTGAACTCGTAATACTTCTTGTCACTTTTAATAATTAGGAGGGGACCATCCCATGCTACCGCAAATTTATTCCCAAATTGCCGAAACCGGAGTCGTTTCAATTATTCGCGGTTTTGAAGAGTCGATAGTTTATAATACAGTGCGGGCTTTAGTTGAAGGGGGTATTCGGGCCGTCGAAATTACTTTTAATACCCCGGGGGCCGCCGGAATAATCGAACGGCTTAAGAAAGAATACAGTGGTAAAATGACAATCGGCGCCGGAACCGTACTCGATCCGGAGACCGCCCGAATCGCGATTTTAGCTGGAGCCGACTATATTTTATCACCGTCGCTTAATTTGAAAGTGATCGAAGTTTGCAACCGCTATGGGAAATTGGCGGTTCCGGGCGTTCTGACGCCGACGGAGGTCGTCAACGCCATGGAGGCCGGAGCGCAAATCGTCAAGCTCTTTCCGGCCAGGGCCTTTGGGCCGGTTTACATTAAGGATCTAAAAAGCCCTTTAGACCAAGTGGAGATTATGGCAGTAGGCGGAATAACCATTGAAAATGCCGGAGAATACATTAAAAATGGAGCTATGTCGGTGGGTGTCGGATCGGAGTTGGTTAATGCTAAGCTGGTCGCTGCCGGGAATTATGGTGAAATTTCCCGCAAGGCAGCTTTGATCTTGGAAAACATTAGAGCGGCAAGGGTTTAAACCAATAACTTGCTTATTAGAATGCTTTGTAGTATAATTTGAATAATGCAAAAGGGAGTAGTTTCCCGCTATATGGTAGCGGTCGACAAGGTCAACATACCCGGCGTATAGCCTGGCCTTGCTGGTCTTTTTGACTAATGAGACTTTTGCGCTTGTGAAGGGCGCATGGGTCTTTTTTTTACAAGTAACATGAATTGGTTATTAGTACAACATCTAAGCTAAACTTAAAGTGATTTACCCCAAGAATGAATCTGGTTTTTGTCAGGAGGAAAATAAATGAGGATTGTAATTGTCGGCGCCGGTAAACTCGGGTTTGATTTGGCGCGGGTATTATCTCAGGAAGAACATGATATTATAGTCATCGACAAAGATTCCGAGGCGCTCGGCCCGATTGCCGATAATTTTGATGTGATGACCGTCGTCGGGAATGGCGCCAGTGTTAAGATTTTAGAAGAAGTGCAAGCCAAAACGGTAGATATTTTACTGGCGGTCACCGATAATGACGAGCTAAACATTATCGCCTGTATGCTTGCTAAACAATTAGGAGTGCGGACCACCGCGGCCCGGGTCAGAAATCCTGATTATTCGCCAACCTTGCCCTCGGTCTTATCTTATACCAGTTTCGGGATTGATTTGATCATTAACCCCGAATACCTGGCTGCCCAGGAAATTTTTCGTCTGATTGAGGTTCCCACCGCCACCGGGATCGAATATTTCGCCAGAGGCAGATTAAGCATGATCGGCATTAAAGTCGCTGAGGAAATGGAGATCGCCGGAAAGCGAATCGCCGATCTCAACTTGGAAAAGTACACAATTGTCGCAGTGATCCGGAAGGAGCAAGTAATTATCCCCAATGGAAACACCCAACTTTTACAGAACGATAAAATCTACGTCCTGGGAAAAACCGCCGGATTTCATAATCTCAACGGTTTAATGAAATTAAAGAAACCCAAATTTAAGCAGATCATCATCGCTGGTGGAGGTTTAATCACTCAGTACCTTGTTTATTTGTTACGGACCAAAAAGAATTTGCCGGAGATTAAAATAATTGAGCCATCCGAGGAGAAGTGCCGCAATCTCTCCACCGAACTAGAGGGCTGCCAGTTAATTTGCGCCGATGCTACCAAAGTGGAGATTCTAGATGAGGAAAATCTAGGTGAAACAGATATCTTTATCTCATTGACCGGTTCCGATAATTCCAATCTGGTGGCTTGTATGTTAGGCAAAAAGAGTGTAGTTAATGTGGTAATCTGTGTAGTATCAAGGGAGGAGTACATTTGGCTCGCGGAAAGCATTGGGGTGACCGCAACGATTACGCCGCGTCTTTTAACGGTGAGCACGGTCCTGAAGCTAATGCGGAAGAAAAATGTCATCTCGGTCAACCTGCTTAATACGGGCGAAGCGGAGATGCTTGAATTGGAGGCTGAACCCAATTCGCCGATCACCAAATCCTACTTGCGTAATCTGAAGATACCAGCCGGCGTGGTAATCGGTTCCATCACTCAAAAAGGGAATATATTGGTCCCACGGGGTGATACTTTAATTCAACCGGGAGACCGGGCGATTGTCTTTGCGCTACGTCCGGTCGCTCCCAAAATTGAACAATTTTTCCATAGTGGCATAACAATGGCTTAGGTGGAGAAATGCATTATCGACTAATAATTCATTCCATCGGCAATCTTTTAGTGCTATTAGCGCTGACTATGCTCTTTCCGGCCTTGTGGTCCATAATGGACCGCTCCGACGACTTAACGCCGTTATTATTGTCAATCGCAATTACTCTACTCGCCGGTTTTCTAATGCGGCTCTTTAAACCGGAAGGCAATTTCGGACGAAAAGAAGGTTTTGTGATTGTCGGATTCGGCTGGATCCTAATCGTGGCCTTTGGAGCGCTTCCACTCTATATTTCGGGAGCGGTTCCAAGTTATGTCGACGCTTATTTCGAGATTATGTCAGGTTTTACCACCACCGGG
>JBLNDC010000133.1:0-4380 GCA_050261255.1 Bacteroidota bacterium | reverse complement strand
ATTAGGTGATGGCAAAGTAGTGTTAGGCCCTTTTTGCAAACTAACAGAAGCGGCGGTTTATGAAATTATCGGGTTGGCTGGATTTGATTTCGCTATTATCGATATGGAACACGGCCCCATTTCCTACGAGACGGCGCAAAACCTCATAAGAACCTGCGAGCTTGTAGGAATAAGCCCGGTTGTCCGGGTTCCTAAAAATGAAGAACATTATATTCTTAAAGCCCTCGATATCGGAGCTCACGGTATAGAGGCGCCTGAGATAAATTCGAAAGAGCAGGCGGAAAAACTGGTTGAGTCATCCCGGTATTATCCCTTGGGGAAACGTGGCGTTTGCAGGTTTGTCCGGGCGGCGGAGTATTCAAAGACCCCAAAAGAAAAATACTTTTTCCAAGCCAATGAAAATACAGTTGTCATTGGGCATTTGGAAGGCAGGGAGGGGTTGGCTAATTTAGATGCCATCTTGGAGGTTCAGGGATTGAATGTAATTTTTATCGGCCCCTACGATCTTTCTCAATCCCTTGGTATTCCAGGCCAGGTCCATCATCCGGACTTAATCGAGGCTATGAAAGTAATTGTAACAAAAGCCAAATCCAGAAACAAAACTGTAGGAACTTTTGTCGAAACGCCTGAAGACGCCAAATTCTGGATGGCCCAAGGAGTAACATATATCGCTTATTCGGTAGATGTTGCTTTAATCCTTGAAAAATTCTCTCTTATTGTCAATACGGTTAAGCCAACCGGCGGTTAAAATCTAAGGTTGGAAGGTATTATTTGGTTTTATTTTTAAAAAGAAGTAACCGGGATTTAAAATACCAATCTAAATAAACAGGAGGCAATTACAACATGAATGGACTATTAAGTGATTTAACATGGGTTGAAGCTAAGGAGATGTTTAAATCGGGTTCTACCGTTATTATTCCAGTAGGATCCAACGAGCAACACGGGCCCCACATGCCGGTAAATTGCGATAGTTTTTTTGTGACCAGTGTTGTTACTCAAGTAGCTAAAAAACTGGAGGGTAAAGTTCCAGTTTATTATACACCCACTATCTGGACGGGTTTTTCACCGCATCATAGGGATTTTCCGGGTACAATTACTTTGCGTTTAGAGACTCTTCTGTCTTTAGTGTATGATATATGTGACTCCTTAATTTATCATAATGTCCGGCGAATTATGATTATTAACGGCCATGGCGGAAATGCAATTCCGCTAAGGGCGGCGGGAAGTAAAATCGGCGATGAACTGGGTAACGCCCCATTTGTATTGAGCTATTGGGATGTCCTCGGGAGCGATTGGGAAAGCCTAATAAAGGAACGTCCGGCTGGTATTGGTCATGCGGGTGAATCGGAGACATCTTTGCGTCTGTTTTTAGCCCCCGAGACAATCCGGAAGGAAGAACTTGAGCGGGCGGATTTTATTGCTAATGATGTTCAACCTGAAAGATCGGCGATTTATCAGTTTCAGAGATGGCAGAATATTACTTATAAAGGTTATACGGGTTATCCTAAATGGGGTACCGCCGAAAAAGGGAAACAAATTTACGAAACCATTATCGAACGTTTATGTGAACTAATACATAGCGATTACCGGAAGTGGATGGAGATGAAGGAATAACTTGAACTTTCTTTTTGGTATTTCAGCCCTGCAAAATACTTTCATTGAACTGTAATGGAGAGTAGCAACTATATCTCCCCTAATGAAATTTTTCCATGGTTCACCGTAATCGTTGTAAATTGGTCGTAATATTAAAATCCATTGAATTGGAGAGAAGGTAATGCTTTTGGAGAATAAGGTTCGAAAAAGAATATCCTCCGGGAAAGCAAGCCTTGGCGGGTGGTGTATGACCGCTTCCGTTGCGGCCTGTGAAATCTTAGCAGCAGCAGGTTTTGACTGGGTATGTATCGATGCTGAACATTCATCGGTTGAGGCTGAAAAACTTCAAAGCATGATCATTGCTATTGAAAATCAGGAGGCTGAACCTTTTGTAAGATTGGCTTTGAACAGTGAAATAGAAAGTAAAAAGGCTCTGGACGCGGGCGCTAGTGGGATTATCGTTCCCATGATTAAGTCCTATCAGGATGTTGAAAAAGCAGTTTCTTTTGTAAAGTATTCTCCAATGGGAAGCCGGTCCTTTGCTCTTTCCAGGGCGACCGGTTACGGTAATTATGCGGATTCTTATTTTAAATCGGCCAATCGTTGGACTTTTTTGGTTGTAATGATCGAGCATATCGATGCTGTTAAAGAGCTAGACAGTATTTTCTCCAATGAAAACATCGATGCGGTTTTAGTTGGGCCGTATGATCTTTCCGGTTCAATGGGCATTCCCGGTGACTTTACAAATGAGGATTTTAAAAAGGTAATCAACGAGATTGACTTTAAAGCCAAAAAATATCAGGTGACAATGGGAATCCATGAAGTTCATCCCACTGGTGAAAAAATTGCCCGATATGTTAAACAAGGTTACAAGTTTATTGGTTGTGGAATAGATACAATTTTTATCAACGAATCGGCCAGGAATATAATCAAAACAAGAGAGACCTAACCCTTGGTAATTTTCCAGCTGTTAAAAATAGAAAACGAAAGCGGGGAATTGAAATGAAAGAAATAATTAAAACCGGTTTACCGGCGAATGTTCCCATTTCACAGGCAGTAAGGGCGGGAGAGCTCATTTTTGTCTCGGGGCAAGTACCGGTTGACCCGGATACCAATGAATTTGTCAATGGAGACATTACCTGCCAAACTAAAATTGTCTTGGAGAGAATCGAGCGGATTCTTGAAGCGGCCGGCAGTTCCTTAAAAGATGTAGTTAAGGTTACAGTCTTCTTGACTAATATTAATGATTTTGCAGAAATGAATCAAGTTTTTAAAGAATATTTTCCGGTGGATCCTCCGGCAAGATCATGTTTTGAAATAAAATTGGCCATTGATGCCAAAGTTGAGATTGAAGCTATCGCATACGCGCCGAAGAAGTAACGAACGGAACGCGATTTAAACTTATCTCATTACATCCAAATTTCCCCGGTTTTGAAGGCGGCCCGGGATAAGTAAACGTTTATTATTTATCAATTTACGATAGGAAGAAATCTCATGAATGTGATTATTACCAAGGATATTTATATTAAAGCCGCGCAATATTTTGATCAGTGCGGAATAAAACTGCTGCTGTTTCCTGATGGGGCGGAGGAAGAAATGCTTAAAACCCACCGGGAAACCGGAACAAAGTGTTTCATTATTGGGACGACCAGATACTCGGATTATTTCTATCAATCGCTCAGCCCGGGTTCGATGATAGTCCGGTTCGGTGTGGGATATGATTCGGTCCCGGTAGGACTTTGTAAAGAACGGCAAATCTATGTATCCTATACTCCGGGGACTTTGGACGAGTCGGTAGCTGAACATACCATCGGCTTGATATTGAGTTATGCGCGAAGATTGATCGAGGCTGACGCCGCGGTTAAAAATGCAACCTGGGGGATTAGCCCCGGAATCGAGCTAAAAGAGAAGACTCTTGCGGTGGTCGGGTTCGGTAAGATTGGGCGGAGGACGGCGGAAATAGCGAAATACGGATTTGGAATGAAGATTAATGCGTTTGATATATTCATGGAGCTAGATCAGAAATTTTCCGCTCTAGTTGACTTTTATTCGCCGGATTTTAAGAGCGTGGTTAATGGCGCGGATTTTGTTTCATTACATATGCCGGTTACGCAAAAGACTATAGGGTTTATTGACCGTTTTAAACTGGCCTTAATGAAAAAAGAAGCGGTATTGGTAAATACCTCCCGGGGAAAACTGATTAACGAAAGCGACTTGTATGATGCTTTACAGGAAGGAGTAATATCCGGGGCGGCCTTAGATGTATTCCAACAAGAACCATACTCGCCTGTGGCGGGAAAAGACTTAAGAACGATGTCCAATGTCGTCTTAACGCCCCATATCGCCTCAAATACTAAAGAGGCTAACCGCAGGATGGCTGAGTTGTCTGTTAAAAATTGCCTAAATTATTATAAAGGGGATTTTACCGAGATTGAACTGATACCGGAAATGAAGTAAAAAGGAAATTTCAACAGTTCAATACTACAACATAAAGGTGTTGAGGGGCTTAAGGGCCCCTCACATATACCTTTTTATCTTCATAGGACCGGGTTATCTTTCTTTATCCCCAATCTCCCGTTTAAGCTTTTCTTCAATAGCCTCCGTGAGTTTTTCCGGTTCGTCGGTGCCGATATAGACCCGGCGGCCGTTTTTCATTGTCAATTCCGCCGCCCGCCTCCCGGAGACGTTGTACAATGAATCGCTTATTCCGTAATGAATTCCGATGGATAATCCAATCATAAATTTCTTTACCGGACGGCAGGACTCAATATCCCTTAATTTGAACTT
>JBLNDC010000132.1:0-9287 GCA_050261255.1 Bacteroidota bacterium | reverse complement strand
GCGTCTTCAATATTTGCCGGATCATGTCCTAAAAATACCTTAATCCCTCTCTTAATGAGGTTATGAACTGAATTTGATTCATGAACATCCGAGCCGGTAATGGTATAACCGCGATCTTGGTATAACTTGGCCAATCCGCTTAATCGAGCGCCGCCGATACCTACAAAATGGAGTTTCTTCATTGTTGCTTAATACTCCCCTCATAACATAAGATCAACCAGAGTTCATTATAACATATTTTAATTTAGCGAAATATAAATCATGCATAATTTTTGGATAAATAAAGCCAAACTTAATCTAGGGGGTGAAATCTTGAGCCGTCGCAGTAGTATCGTTTCCGACCGGGTAAAATACGAAATCGCTAAAGAATTAGGGTTTGCCGACCGGATCCAGGTAGAAAACGACAATTACGACTATGGAAACATCACCACCCGTCAAGCCGGTTTAATTGTTCGCGGCTTAATCGAAAAAGCGGAACAACTATTATCCCGGCAAGGTTAGGGGCCTGTCCCCTAACCTTTTTTAATGACCATTCACCTTTTCGCCATTATTTTAATATAATACAACAAAAGTTTCCGCCGGTTCGAAAACTGGCACTCCGCTACTTGACCCCTTACTGACCCAAGCACAGGGAAATGTAGTATTGATAACCGTAAATAAAGCCGGAATTCCGGCTTTCTTTTTTTACCACAGTTGGTATATTTTTATTATACACTTCTAGCAGGTATTCTATTCAATAAAACCGAATCATCCTCCTATGTTCCAGGATGGAGCGAAATCGGGTAGGATAAGGAAGTCTAAGAGCGATCTAATGCTTGAAAGAGCTAAGGGGGAAACAATTTGAAAAAGTACATCGCTATTTTCACTCTTCTAATCATACTAAGTCTTCCTTCACTCCCGGTCTTCGGGGCTCCTGCTTCCCAATCCACCGATCGGAAGCTATCCGAATTATCTAATCGCTTCAATAACCTGGAAGCGACTTGGGGCCGGTTTCAATTGGGCGGTAGTTTTAACATTCAAACCGAATCGGATCTTGATTCGATAGAATTGTTCAAAGTTAATCAAGAGCTAAATTTATTTTTAGATGCTTTTATTGACCAAAACCTAATTTTTTCTTTAAAAATGTTGCACCGAGGAGGATGGGGCCTTAATTTTCAGAGCCTTGATTCGGAAAACACACCTCTGGATCCTCCAGTAGTTGCGCCGCTTCAAATCGATGAAGCCTTTTTACGAATGGAACGCAGTAAAAGCCTTAATTATTTAGGCCGATTCCGTTATTCTTTCGGGCCTTTCGGTTTAATCTCGGACTTTTTTGCAAGTCCCGCCGAAGGACTAGCCTACCAACGCTCATTTGGCGATTATCACATTCTCGGCCTCTATTCCAGAGTTTATACTCAATATATACCTGGTTCCGATAAAATTGAAGTAAATGAGGATTACCTAGCCGGAAGAGTCGGCTGGTCCAGTGAGAACACGGTATTAGGGCTTAATCTAGTTCCCTTCGGTGTCGCCGGTGAGAAAAATGTCAGTATCGATTGGTCGACCGCCAATCCGACCTCCTCTTTTGCGGCGGAATTAGGTTTCTATTCATTTAATTCCGATCAATATCCTGATTATGTTGTTGATTGGACTCCCGGACTATTAATCAGCTATAAGAAACAATATGCGAAAAACGGAATATTTCAAGTCAAGGCAGGGTATTTCGCGCCTAACTTTGCCCCTTCCTACTCTAGTTTAGCTCATTCCTCCGGTGATAACCGGGAATGGTTCCTCCCCAATTCACAAGGGGTTGATCTGTTTTTATTGTCCCCTCTACCCAAAAATTATCAATTGGCCAACCATTTGATACTCCTTAACCAGCTTGAAGATTACGACCAACCCGAAAATGGTTACCGGTTACGTAGTAGCATTGTGAAGTATTACTCTCCCATTAACCAACTGGAGTTCGGAATCGATCTTAACCATTTGACTGTAAAATCGGAGAACCAAGCCTTCATCAGTTGGACGGTGCAGTTCTAATCGAAGAATAAAAGTCGGAAGTCATAAGTCAAAAGTTGAAGAAAATTATAAACCCGAAATTAAAGCTGATCAAATTTCAAACCTTATCTCGGACTTTATACCTTAGACTTTTGACTTTTTGACTTTGGACATCCTCGTTAACCTACTTAGCTCTGTTCAACTCTTAGTCCCGATTAAAACTAGGATTATTCCCAGACTAAGCAGCACTACTTTATACCATGGCAGATGGACCGCTATCGTGGCAATACCTAGGACGCTAACTGATATAAATACTAATGGTCCTACCAGCCCTAAAAATGCATTCATCCGCAAAGCCGAATCAACTCGGCCGATTTTTAAAAAGACCAACGCGACTAATATTTCGAGCATCCCCGATATGATTCTAATCGTCGCCATATTATTTAAAGCCGCCCGTTCAATAATCCTCCCCACCTCCCGCTTGATTAGATCACCTTTTCCCAATACCCAAAATATTCAGCAACATCGCTGTCACGCCCGCCGCCGCCAAAGGCCCAACCGGTATCCCTTTCAGCAAAGAAACCCCTATTACCGTTCCGATCACTAATCCTACGACTACCTCTGGCTGAAGTTGGAGCAAAACCAAACCTTGCCCACAGAGGTAAGCAGCGGCTACTCCTCCAATGACCGCGATTATCCCCGGAATACTTTGAAAAGTAAGCCAGATATCTTTGATTCCGATTCGGTCTAAGGCAAAGGGAACCAACACCGCGATTAACAGAAAGAGGAGACCGATGTCGATCGCTCGCCGTTCAAATAAATATAAAATCGACTGGAGCTTGATTAACTTTAATACCAACAGGCTTCCGGCCGCCGAAGCAATAAGATGATTGTTAAAGAGCAACCCAATGAACAGCAGGATCAGCAATAGTAGATTATCTTGGATCATTCATCATTCCACTCCTTGGATCATCCTTATTCTTGCTTCAATTTAATAATGTCTCATAAAACTTAATTCAAAAAAGTTGGGATTTGGTTCTCAACAAAATATAGCCCCGCAGCATAAAATGACGACGGGGTGATTTTATGGAAAGTTTATGGGAGGGAATTCTCAAACCTCCATTGGCCGGCAGAAACCAAAAACCTCGTTCTACCGGTATCACTATGTTGATCGATAAGGGGTTATCCCCGGCTGAAACCGGAAACTTATTGGAAATGAGCGCCGCCTTTATTGATTTCATTAAACTAACTTTTGGGACCGCAGCACTGTATCAAAGCGACGCTTTAACCCGAAAACTTGAGTTGGCTGTTGAAAACGGGGTTGCGATTTATCCCGGCGGTACTTTTTTCGAGATTGCTTATTGGCAAAATAAAGCGGAGCTGTATTTTTTAAAGCTGAGGGAACTAGGTTTCAAATGGGTGGAAATTTCCGATGGGACAATTCCCTTGACCTTGTCCGAACGGTGTAAAGTGATTGAAGTGGCCTTTCGCGCCGGATTAAAAGTGATCACCGAAGCGGGCAAGAAGAATCCCAACTTACAACCGGATGAGCAAAGCTTGATTGAGACGATTAATAATGATTTAAAAATGGGCGTGTCCTGGGTAATAATTGAGGCTCGCGAATCAGGCAAAGGAATCGGGATCTTTGACAATCAGGGCGGGGTTATTGAAGAAAAATTTAACCGGCTTAATCAAAGCGTTCCGCAGGAAAAACTAATCTGGGAGGCTCCTCTCAAGCAACAACAGGTCAGATTGATTAACCAATTCGGTCCCAACGTTAATTTGGGGAATATTCCTCCGGCTGAAGCGCTAGCCTTAGAGGCCTTGCGATTAGGGTTTCGGAGCGACACTTGGAAGGTATGATTGAAGCGGTTATTGTTTCGAATTAGCTGGCGCAGGCTCAGCTTTATTTTCAGGGACTGAGTCTTCCGCTTCATCATCCTCTCCCTGATCGGATTTGGCTTCAAGCTCTAATAAATCATAGTCTTGATCGGCTTCGATGACCGCCAATTTAGCCGGAAAAGGCGGAACAATTATCCGCAATTGTTTTTCCTCTCCAGTTATGGTCTGAAGGTTAAAAAACTCTACCAGTTTATGGCTTTCATTCTGTTGGTAATAATCATTGGAATTAAGATCGAAGAAGATTAAATCGGAGCCGTAATCATTAAAACAGCCGTTGCCGTTGGCGTCAATGAGTCTAAAATTGATTCTTTTTTTTATTTCACCGGACGCTACCTGAATTTCTCCATCTAAAAAGCTGGCGGTTATCGCTTCCACTAAGAGATCGGAAGCTTTGTTTTTTGACAAAACCGTTGTTAAAATAAAAAGATATAAGTTTTTTTGAATTTCCCCCGCCAACCCCTTATAAGATACTCTGATTCGAACCGGAATCAAGGTCAATGATTGAGAACGATCCAATCCTTTCACTCTGTCCTGGCCGCTTTGGAAACTCTTAATCTTTTCACTTTCCTTAATTTTCAAATCATTATTTTGATCGATATAAAACTCCGACCAATAACCCTGGTCATCCTTACCCATTACAAACCAGGTCTGTTGGTTGTTGTTACCTAATTTAAAACTACCGAAACGATAATCGTTCAGTCGTTGGAGATCGAAACCGATGGTTACCTTTTCAGGTTTCGCTTCGACTACCTCGGCTACATTATATGTGAACCGGTATTCTTGGGAATATAAATCGAAAATGGTCAAAGTCTTAGTCTTTAATGGATAAATCCCTTCTATCGGAATCGGCATTTTTCCGCTGCACCCAATTATTATGCCGGCCAATAAAATGAAGCCCAATAATTTGAGTTTTTTCATTATTAACTCCTAAATTGGGCGGTTTCATAATTCCTTTTCCTGGGTTTACGCGCAGTATATTAATAGCCTATCATAAAACTACACTATCTATTATGCGCAAATACAAATTATGGTAATTATGAAACTCGCTTAAATAATGTTGCAGATTATTTCTTGTTTTATCGAAAATAACCTTCATTGATCGGTCATCATTTTGTTGAATATTTTTTACCATTCGGAAGCCAGTTCTTGAAAAATCCGCCTCGATTCCAATAAATAAGGCTCGCTTCGATGCCGAATCCGAATTCCTTGGGTTACAAAATGGGTTGGTGAATTATCTTTTTTAATTTCGGAAATCTCAATTTCAACTATAGCCATATTATAATCTAATTCCATTGAGCTACGGATTACGCGGGCAAAACCTTTAATGCAAACTGCGATATCCCCTTCTTCAAGTACAGCGAGAGCGACATTTCCATTAGCTTGGATATTTGAAAAGGTTTGTTGATTGCGTGAGATTGCCAACCTTAAATGTTTAGGATCGCTTACCGTAATATAATTAAAAGGAGCGGTGTGAGGAGATTGGCTTTGATCGAGTGTGGCCATGATGACAGTGCTAATCCTCTTATCAAAGAGATCCTTGAGGGTCGAGTTTAACTCGGTTCCCAACAACGTGGACATCATTTCACCCCATTTATCAAATGTCAATAAGTTGAAGATTAGTTCAAGCATTTTCGTATCCATCGCAGGTACGACTGTAACCAATGAACAATTTCCAACTTAAGGAGGTATGTCGCAAAACCAGTAGGAAAAAATGCAACATATTAGATTCCCATTTTAAACTATGGAAATCGGGTATGGTTTAGAACATACCCGCCTCATTTATGGGGATTCATTCATGATTTAATAGCGAAATAATTTGTTCCCTCGATCAGATTTAGTTTATTCCGCGAGACTCCAAATAGTTTCGAACCAGTTCCTCCATAATCCGGTCCCTTTCCAACCGTTTAATCAAAACTCTAGCATTACGGTAGCTGGTGATATAAGCAGGGTCCCCGGAGAGTAGGTATCCTACGATCTGATCCAGGGGATCATACCCCTTTTCTTTCAATGCTAGACAAACTTCATGCAATATCAGGGAAACCTCGGAAAAATTTTCTTCTTTGGCTAAAAAACGTCTGGTAGTTTCCAGGTTGTCTCCCATAAGCCTCACCCCTATGCCCTATTGCCTCAACTTAATTCGTCTTTACGAAGCGCGATATTCATATCAACTTCACCGAAGGGCGTTTTGAGCGGAATAGCGAGCGCGGTATGAATATGCTTTAAGAAATCAGGAATCTCTCCACCCATGATGAACAGCGGCGGAGTGATATTACAACGATAGCCCGTTAAGGAAAGATTAGTACTAGCATTGCCAACAATAATGTTTTTTAATTCACAAAGCGCGCTCTCACTCATCATATCAATCTCAACGACCTCAGTCATCAGCATTTGAGAAGCGATTTTTTTAGCGGTATCGGTAGTCATGCCGCAAATTACTTGGCCTTGCAGATCACCAAAGACCCCGACTAAAACCGCTACTTCATACTTACTCAGCGGTTCTTGATTGAAGAACGGTTTTCCCGCTTCAACTTTGGGATCCAACATATTTTCAATAACGGAATAAGCGGCTTTAACAAATGAATCAATATGCTCGAATGACAATTAATTACCCCCTTTAGTTACAATTCCTTTTAACCTAGCCACTGCCTTTTCCCGATCCGGTTCCCGGAAAATTAACGTGCCCGCGACAATTACATCTACTCCCGCTTCAACCAAAGTCAAAGCGTTTTCCCAGTTAACGCCACCATCAATCTCAATTTGACACGCTGCTTTTTGGGAATCAATCATTTCCCGTAATTTTTTAATTTTCGGGATCATTTCCGGGATTAATTTTTGACCTCCATAGCCTGGGTTTACCGTCATTATCAAAATCAGGTCCACTTCTGCCAATATATAATCAACCACTGTCAAAGGTGTAGCCGGATTTAAAGCTACTCCCGCTTCACAACCTAACTCTTTTATTTTTTGAACCATCCGGTGTAAGTGATGGGTATTTTCAGCATGAATAATAATCCGTTTACTACCGGCTGCGGCGTAGAGGGGCATGAAAAAATCCTGGTTATTAACCATTAAATGCGATTCAATCGGTAAATCGGTAATTTTCTTGATGGACTCCACAAACATGGGGCCAAAAGTCAGATTGGGAACAAAATGCCCATCCATTACATCAAAATGGAGCCAATCCGCTCCACTAATCTCACTAACTGATTCCTTCAAGTTCAATAGATTGGAGTTTAAAATCGACGGCGCAATCTCGACCATTCATTTTCTCCTTATCGGTAACGATTTGCCCAGTTTTCTTGGATTTCGGTTAACAAATTCAGATAGGAGCGATATCTTTCGGGATCAATTTCCCCGTTCTCCAGCGCCCTTTTCAAAGCGCATCCGGGTTCATTCTGATGAAGACAGGATGTAAAACGGCAATCTCCGATATGATCGCGAAAGTCGGGAAAAAGCTGGGCTAGGTCTTCAGGTTCCAAGTGTTCCAAAGCAATCTGGGAAAAACCGGGAGTATCAGCCACATAAGTCCGGGGGTTGATCCTCAATAACTGCACTTCTCTGGTAGTATGCTTGCCACGGCTAATCTTGGAACTCAGGACGCCGGTCTTTAGTTTTAATCCGGGACTCAACATATTTAGCAAGGCCGATTTACCAACTCCGGAAGGGCCGGTTAGGACCGCTACTTTTCCGGATAAGGCCTTTAGCAATGACCGCTTGCCAAGATTATCCACTACACTGGTACATAAAACCTGATAACCGTATTTACGATAAATATTCGCTAATTGTTCAGCTTTTCCTTTCCCGACTAGATCGGTTTTATTAAAAACCAAAAGATATGGGATATCGCTGCTGTCCGCCAAGATTAAAAAACGGGTTATCAAACTAGGATTGGGATCGGGATTTTGGTGGGCAAAAACAACCACCAACAAATCCACATTAGTAATGTATGGTCGTTTTAAAATCGATTCTCTAGGTAAGACGTCGATAATTACCCCTTTGGAATCTTCCAAGCGATACTTGACTTTATCTCCGACCAACAGATCGGTGACAGTCTGTTTCAGTTTACCCCGGACCGAGCATTCAATGAGATTATCGCCACCGGTCATCGGGTCTACATAGAAAAACCCTCCGATTGCCCTAACTACCTTGCCAACTGAGAATTCAGCGTCTTCTCTTCCCAAATTATTGCCTACCTATCTAAAAAATGCTCTCCCTTAGTTTGATTCCGGACCGGAACTAACGATAAAATTCATGGCGGTTCCCAACGGGACCCGATCATATGGCAAGGGACGCTGATCAATCACTACGCCCTCGGGATAAATATTGCTAGGTGTTGGAGTCGCTTGGTTAAATACTAAACCCAAGGTTATTAAGTCCGCCCTGACTTCTGATAAAGGCCTACCGATAAAGTTCGGTACTTTCACCAAATTGGCCTCGGTTACGTTTAGCGTAATTGAAACACTGGCCCCATGCTCAATCTGGGTGTTTTTGTCGGGAAGCTGCTTAATAACAACACCTTCTGGAAACTCGGGACTGGAATCAATTAAAATTTCTCCCAAGGTCAAGCCGGTTTCTTCCAAGACCAACTCCGCCTCCAACTGATTTTTACCCACTAGGTTCGGGACTCTCACCAGTTGCGGCCCTTTGCTGACTACCACCTCAACCTCGCTGTTTACTTTCTTTTTCTGACCGGCAACCGGACGTTGCGAGATAATCGTGCCATTCGGATATTCCGAATTATATAAATAATTGATCACCCTTAGATTCAATCGTTCGTTTCTAACAATCTGCCGCGCGTCAATTAATTCTTTTCCAACCAGATCGGGAACTTCCACCACTCCGCTACGGGCAAAAGGGTTCGTGATACTAAGAAAGAAGAAGGCGATGACTCCCACCAAAATCATACTGATTGAAAAACCTAATATCAGCCAGGTAAGCCAATTACGACCGTTTTTCCCGTCATGTTCTTCGGGGATATTCACCGATTTCCAAGTTTGGGTCGGAAGATCGGTGTTTTTGATCAAATTATGTTTATGGTAATCTTTGGAATCGACAAAATTAATATCTTTCAACATCGCCAAGGCGGAAGGGTATCTTTCCGTAATCTCCTTGGCCATAGCTTGTTCAACTATTTTAGCGACTGCCGTAGGAATATCCGGGCGCAACTCTCGGATCGAAACCAAATTACCCTGTAAATGCTGCATCGCAATGGAGATCGAAGTATCGCCTTGATATGGGATAGTTCCGGTGAGTAATTCATATAGGACGCAACCCAACGAATAGAGGTCGGACTGGGGCCCAACCACTCCTCCTTTAACCTGTTCCGGAGAAGAATATTGCACTGAACCGACTACCATTCCGGTTTGCGTGAAGGAACTGGCGCTGATAGCCCTGGCGATTCCAAAATC
>JBLNDC010000131.1:0-2787 GCA_050261255.1 Bacteroidota bacterium | reverse complement strand
AAATTGGTATAAGGACTTTTCAATAAACTCCGATAACAACCAATTATGTTGACTTTCAAGGTGTTTTGCAAGGATATGTGGGGAATATCGTGATAATTCACTTAATCTATGCATAGCAGCTAAAGTTAGAGTTAATGAGCTTCTATTAATTATGCCAGGTGTTTGGTTTCGTTTAATATACCAAAGTCTCGTTGGTCCATAAATGTAATAAATATCTTTTCTTAGATTACTATGATAAGTTTTAAGGTTTTGAATACTATTTGTTCTATCATTTGGGTTCCAAGTAAATATGCGATTATAGCGGATGACACATTTATCATTATAAGAAGAATCACGAATATAGTCTGTTGGCAACTTGTTTATAGTATGTTGATTACTATATTTAGAATCCAATATTGCCTCAAACCATGCATCATGTGACCGTTGGTTTTTTACAAACCTAGGTTTACTGATTGGGAAAAATAATTCATCGTCCGAGGTAAAAGTTAAGCAATAAGCTCTGTGAATATATGGTAAATTATAAAGGATATTTTTGAGTCTATAAGAAATTTTGGCGATAACCGGTTCTCCTAAATATTTACATAACCCTGGTAAAACTCCGTCCATTTGAAATGTAACTTGTTCCCCAATTAACGTTACTTTGTTGCCAGGGTTTCTCCCTCCACTAATCCCATGCCTTTTATCATTAAATAATACACCTTTTTCAAAAAGTAATGCTTTTGTAGCATTAAGAAAACAATAATATGTAGTTAAAGGTGATGATTCTAATGGTAATAAGGTTGAAGCTTTAAAAAATTGCTCAGCTTGTTTCCAATAGAACAAAGCTTTCTCAGCATTTTTCCTTCGCAACCACATTTCCACATAACGCCAACAAGAGTCAGTTAAAACAGTTTTACTTTCGAAACAAGGATTATTAATAGCTTTGTGCAAAGTTAGCTCTCTATTTTTAAAAATAATAGGTTTAATCATTACATAACCTTCCTTTATGCTTGATTATTCCTGCTAACTTCTTTGTTGCTAATCTTTTTTGTTTTTCTTGGCCTTTTGTAGTTTCTTCAATAAAACCGAAGCCGGTTCATCATTGGGGTCTTGAGGAACAAGTTCACCGCGAAAAGCTTTGGATAGGATGGATTGGGTAAGTTTTTTTAAATAAGTCTGAGTCCTTTCACATCGTGCTTCAATTTTATCTGCCAATGTTAGGTATTTTTCTGCTTGCCGAATAATTTCCTGTTGTTCTTTTAATGGAGGCAGGTTTAAGCGTAAAGCTCGCACCTCATCCCCATTGATGTTGTTAACACCGCTTGTAGAACGAGCTTCGAGCTCAATTTGTAACCGAATATAATAACTTCTAAGTGATAAATTTAAAAATTCCGGTTCAATTTTAGTTTTATTTGGACGAATACGAATCAAATAACCTGCATAAGCAAAATCGCTTTCTTGCTCTCGAATAATTGCGCTCTTTCCAACTAAGGATACACTACCGTTTGAACGAATTATCAATATATCGCCTGGAATTAGCCGAAGCTGATTAAATTCTTTAGTTGATAGTTCAGCATACTTAAGATCTGTCTGATCGATAAATCCATTAACGACATTAGGAATTCTTAAAACTGGTACACCTTTTTTTTCGTAACTACACTTATGTGCTGTACCATATTTAAGGCTTTCAATAACATCACCAATACAAACAACTTTCCAACCGACAGGATTATCCTCATTATTGATGATTTCAATATTTTCATTAGATACATCTAGATTCTTCTCTCTCCAATCCTCCGTCAACCTTCCCGAACAAGCCGCCGCCAAAACCGCCTGACGAAAACGCTTTAAAATGGCTTGGATTTTATCCAACCGTTCTTGGCACGCTTGGACTTTAGGTAAAATATTATCTAACTTTTGTTGAATTCTTTGTTGTTCAAGTAGCGGGGGAATGGGAACAAGTATTTTTCGAAACTCTGTTTTATTAAATTTTTGTTGAGCAGATCCGGTTACGATTTTTTTAATACTTTTTTGCCCAGCTAAACTAGAAAAAAAAGAAGCTAAAAAAATATTAGAAGTTATAGACTGATCAGCACGAATAAGAATTCCATTGGGTCCGAGTGTCATCGCTTGACCCAAATCTGGTACTAAAAACAATCGCCCAGGATCACCAACATTTGCTATTACTAGATCACCAGGTCTTAATGCGCTTTTTGATAAAAATTCATAAGCTTGCTGATTTACATATATAAAATGACCCTTCCATCCCAGATTAAAATCCTTTAATCTAATCAAAATAGCAAAGTCCGGAGAATTTATATATTGAACATTTTCTCGTAATGAAGCAAAACTACCATTAGCGACAAAATCAGTAATAAGTGCTATATCACCTATAGGAAACTCTATCCAATTTCGTGGAAGTAGGTCATTCATTATCTAAACCTTCTTCCATTTCCATCAATTGAATGATTTCCCGTAAATCATCAACAACAATCTCTAATTCTGTAATGGCTTCACTTACAAGATCCTGCGGTTCCGGCAGTTCATCTGCGTCTTCCAACGACTCATCCTTGAGCCAAGTTATATCCAGCTTATAATTTCGCTCTTTAATCTCGCTAATATGAAACTTTCGGAACCGGCCTTCCAATCCTAGATCAGTTCTCTGGCTCTGTCCGTTCGGATCTTTTCCGTAACACTCTTCAAACTCCCGGAAATGTTCCGGCGTCAATGGCCGGTCTTTCTTGGTTATCCCCGGCATATTGGAACGGGCATCGAAGATCCAGACATTTTCGGTTGGCAGTCCTTTCT
>JBLNDC010000130.1:0-3518 GCA_050261255.1 Bacteroidota bacterium | reverse complement strand
ATTTCAACTGATATCCAGACGATATGAGCGTGGTTCGATTATCATAACCAGTAACCGTGGGTTCACTCAATGGGGTGATATCTTTGGAGATACTATTATTGCCACGGCTATTCTGGATCGGATGATTAATTAATCTAGGTGGGTGAAAATTCATTTGCCGTAATTGATGAATTTTCAATTGCCATTGACAATCGTAGCGGCACGATGCCGCTATCGTCCCAAATTAGCGGTTATGGCGTTTAACGTCCACGAGTTGCAGAAGCCGTTCCGCCTTACTTAGCTCTTAAGTTAGGCGGAACGGTTTGGGCCGGAGTGCCGGAACTACCCAGATTTTAACTAACAGGTGCGGAGCCTGCAACTCGTTGTTAAACGCCGTAACCGTCACCCTAACAACAGCCAGGGAGGGCATCTACTCCATAAGTTTAATGAGTAAGTCTTTTATTTCTTTCGTTTGTGGGTTGTTTATTTTTCCAGAGGCGAAATATCTTATTTTACAGTTTTTGTCGATTATAACAATATTGCTATCTTTATCAGTAAATTGAAAAACTGTTAACATTTTTCCTTCCCAATCTCCATAAATCATTATTCCTTCTTTTATCGAATTTTCGTTTAGTTTTTTCTTCCAAACACTCGTAAACGGCCAAAACGCTTCGGAACAATTAATTATTGGCAATCTGACTAAAGACCCTTTTAATGAATCACTTTGTTCGCTATAGAACTTATTAAGTTCATCCTTAAGTTGACGATTTTTTTCAATTACATCTTTTGTTTCATAAAAAATAACTACAATTTTTCCTTTGACCATATCAAGAGTTAATATTTGGTCATTCCCTGAGCTAACTTTAAAAAAAGGAGCATTCTTACCAATCATATCGCCTTCCGCTGTTAACACTCCATTGAAGGAAATTAAAAGTGCCATGAATACTGCGATAATGTTTTTATTCATTCAGTTCACCTTCTTTTGACTTTAATAACCAATTTAAATTTGCCCCTAGCCTCCAGGTTTTTTTAGGAATGTTAAAGCTGTCTGAAATTGTTTTTAATAAAACTTTGGACACTCTTCCTCTTACAGCTAACTCTTTACCGGCTTGTTCAATGGCCGATAAGATTTTCCCTAAAATAGTCTTACAATAGGGAGCACTTACTAAAAATTCGGCGCCCGGACGCAGAATAGAGGCAATCAATGGACGATGGGAATTTCTTGCTACGCCTTTAAAAGTCTCGATAATTGGCCCAAAGTGTTCAATTTCCGGAAATCCGTTAATACAAAAAAGGGCAAAATAGTTTTCTTGACAACTCCATAAAGGATGTCGGGTTAATTTTTTATATGGTACGAAAACTGGCTTCACCATAACAAATAGCCTATCCATAAGAAGCTTTAATTTACCGGGCATCGAGTCTATATAAAGTGGAAAAGCAAAAATAGTTAAATACGAATCCTTAATCTTTTGTACTAGTTCATTGGCATCATCTTTGATGATACAGTTACCCTTAGTTTTTACCCAACAACTAAAACACCCTCGACATGGTTCAATTTGAAGCTTGTTGTCATAAATGTCAACCGTTTCAACGGAAACACCGGCTTTTCTAATTCCTTTGATTAAGTACTGCAAATAGAGAAACGTAAAACCATCTTTTTTCCGTGGGCTTCCGTTGATAATTAAAATTTTATCCGGCTTTTTCCAACCTTTGCCATTATTCATTTCAAAACCGGCTATTTTGTCTTCAATTCCTTGTATATCTTCGCTAGTGAATTTTTTTCCCAACAATTTATTTAAAATTTTAAGATAATAAAAAGAACCTTTAATACGATATTTCCTTGTAAACCAACCCCATACGCCATTTAGCCTGCCATTGCAAATATCATACCAAACGTAAACCGGGGCATAGATTGTTATTGAAGGCGATTCATAAGTTCCTTCCTGGTATTCCGCTTTTCCTTCGGCAAATTTAAGGTAATAATAATAATTACAATTTTCTTCTGTAAATATAAATTGATACACTGCTTTAAAGTCAGGAAACCGTCTGTAATCGTATAAATTTGTGGTTTGATTGAATAAAGCGGATAAATTGTCCCGTGTAGTTGGAACTTTTATCATTTCTACTCTCCTTTTTTTATTATAGCGGCACGATGTCGCTATTGGCCCAAATTAACGGTTATGGCGTTTAACGTCTCCGAGTTTGAGACGTTGGCGAATCTAGTGTTACAGCACTTGATGAGCCAATGTGGGCGCGATGGCTGCATGAAACAGCTTCTTTGAATTGGCATCATGAATTTGTTTGCTTCTCTGAATAAGCATCTTTGAAAGCCGCGCCCCGTAAGCTCAAACTCGGTGTTAAACGCCGTAACCGCCACCCAGTCAACAGCCATGGATGGCGTCAGGTTTTTTCAATGATATTATTATCAATAAACCTTAAAAATTCTGGCCCCATTTGGTTTTTAACATAATAGATCGTTTGCAAATTTGGCTCATCATTTTCAGCGTCACCCAAAAATCCAGTCCCGTCTACTTTCTCCGTAATAAGATATTGAGATGATAAATGTTTTAATGATTGCATTATAATCTCTTCCATAACGCTCTTTTTATTAAAAAACTCAATTAATTCACTTTCAAAATGTTCTTTTTTAAAGTCAGTTGAATAAATCTTATGTAATACAGTCAAATCAAAGACTGTAAGGCTTTCTAGAGTACTTAAAAAATTATCTTTAAATTCAAAATCCTTAAAATCCAAAGCTAAATGGATTGTTGCATTTTTCCATTTCTCAATTTTTTCTATATTTGCCTCTATTGAAACCTTATCAACTATAGTAAATAAATACCTTTGTAGGTCATCTCTTTCACCAAAAACTTTTAAATCTTTACCTTCCTGAATCAATTGTTCAAAATACTTTTCAACATTAGACTTTTTAAAAGTTACATAAGTTTGTAATACAGTAGCAAGGACTTGAGCACCTACACCAGTTAAAGAGGCAACTTGAATTGCATCCATATTTTTTATTCCTTTCATAATTCACTCAATTCAGCGCGGCACGATGCCGCGATTGGACCAAATTAGCGGTTATGGAGTTTAACGTCTGCCCGTTCCTGATGTGTAAAACGCTTAGTGGCGACGCCGACTTAGCGTTTTACATGTGGGCGCGCCAACTACTTGAATATTCTTCTTCGATTCACCATCATGACATGACAGCTTCTTCGAGTCCACTTATTTTGACTTGCCGCGCCCGGAACCAGGAACGGAGCTGTTAGATGTCGTGCCATCGACTTTCAGTTGAAGATCGCTAGGGATGGCGACCACTTACAATATCTGTCATACTTATTTAATTCTTAGTTATATTCGATCAAGATTTTCAACCGTTCTTTTATCTTTAATATTTCCGGTATTTAATGTGGATTTTGGTTCTATCAACATTACACAAACCTCTTCTTCTGCAACTGGCAAATGTTCAACTCCTTTGGGAATAATCAGAAATTCACCTTCTTCAATTTTTATATCCCTATCTTTAAACCGAATAATTA
>JBLNDC010000129.1:0-5668 GCA_050261255.1 Bacteroidota bacterium | reverse complement strand
GGCGCGGGATTTCCGGAGAAAGAGATAAAGGTGATTGTACCTTGGGCTCCGGGAGGGGCTAGCGATATTATGGCCCGGAAATTGCAACCTATTATCAAAAATCAGTTTAAAATCAATATCGTAGTGGAAAATGCTGAGGGTGGAAACAGTGCCGTCGGATTGACCCAAGTAATCACTGCTCGTAATGACGGTTACACGGTCGGGGTCGCTTCCAGTACTATTCTAAGTTTGATGAGTCAAAAACAGATCAACTGGGATATCGATAAGTTTACCAATATTATGTTACTATCGGAGGATCCTTTACTGTTGCTCGTGAAAAAGGATGCTCCATGGAAAACCCTTAAAGATTTTATGGCTGATGTCAAAAGTAAACCGGGTGAAATCACGGTAGGTAATGCGGGGAGCCGTAATGTTAATCACGCTATGGCAATCTTAATGGCCCAGAGTGTGGGTAGCAAAATCCGTCAAGTTCCTTTTTCGGGAGCCTCGCCAACTATGGCCGCTCTGTTAGGGGGACATATCAATGCGGGAGTCATGAAACCTTCCGAAAGCATCGCTAATATTAATGCCGGCGAAATTCGGGCCTTAGGTGTCTACCGCGATAAACGTTTAGCGAATCTTCCCGATGTGCCGACTTTTGCAGAAAATGGCTATGATGTCTTCAAGTATGGCCCAATTTCCCAAATTTCATTCATTGTTGCTCCAGCGGGATTGAAACCGGTAGTCCGTGAGCGTCTGGAGAAGATCTTTAGCGAGGCCGCCCGTTCTGAAGAATACCAAAAATATGCCGCCACTGCAGGTTTTGTTTGTGAACCAATTACTGGGAAAGATTTAGATCGGTATATTAAGAATGTACGCGGTGGGTTACAAAACGTCTTCCAAGAATTGTTTAAATGACCCAAGGAGAAAATGAGATGGACAAGCGAATTGCTGAAGCATGGGTTTTAGGAATAATTTCAATTTTGGCCATTTATTTTTTAAGAATAACCTACCAATTACCGGATGTCGGGGGCATAGGCCCCCGAACTTTCCCGGCCTTTATTTTCTGGGCATTATTAGCTTTAAACGGGGTGCGCGCAATAGCATTGATCCGGGATTTCCAGCAGACTAAAAACAAGGACAAGGGAAAATCAACCATTTGGAACTTTGTTCCGCGAATACCGCGTGAGACTTTAGTATCGATAGGAATGATAATTCTATATGTGATCCTCTGTAAAATAGTTGGGTTTGTAATTGCTTCATCATTATATATTTTGAGCGCATCCTGGTTTTTAGCATCAGGACGCAAACGTTCTTTCGTCAAATATCTAACCATCTCGGTGGTCTTTACGCTCATTGTTTACTTGACTTTCAGTTGGGCTTTTAAGATCAACCTGCCGCAAGGCATTTGGGGAGGTGTTTTATAATGGCGGGCTCCAATATGTTTTCAATGATTCTTGCGACAATGACCGATCCAATTTGTTTATTGCTGACCTTGATTGGCACCATAATGGGGGTTGTCTTTGGGAGCTTGCCCGGTCTCACCGCTACCATGGGAGTTGCCTTACTTGTTCCGTTAACTTTCAGTTTTCCTCCGTTATATGCTCTATCAATGATGCTGGCGGTTTATGTCGGTAGCATGTCCGGGGGAGCGATCTCATCGATTTTAATAAATATCCCGGGTACTCCTTCGGCAGTGGTGACGACCTTGGACGGTTATCCTATGGCTATGAAAGGGAAGGCCGCTGAAGCCATTGGGTGGTCCAATATGTCCTCGTTTTTCGGCGGCTTCATCAGTTGGGCCATCTTAGTCTTCGTGGCTCCACCAGTTGCCCGAATTGCCTTGAAATTCGGTCCGGCGGAATATGCTGCTTTGGCCTTATTCGGACTGACGATCATCGCTTCTGTTTCGGGAAAATCATTGGTAAAAGGAGTTATTTCCGGTTTAATAGGTCTATGGTTGTCGGTTATCGGAGTGGATCCGATTGTGGGTAATTTTCGGTTTACATTTGATAGTATGAATTTAATGACCGGAATATCGACGATAGCCGCTTTGGTTGGTTTTTACGCCTTGCCGCAGATTTTAGAAAGTATCACGGAGCCGGAACGTGAAGCATCCATAAAAGTAAAAGACAACAAGTGGCTTTATATTCCGAACTTTGTAGAACTATGGAAACATAAATTTAACTTAATCTATTCCAGCATTATCGGAACTATTGTGGGTATTATCCCGGCGACTGGCGGTAACATTGCCAGCTTTTTAGCATACGACCATATCAAACGGTTTTCAAAAAATCCTGAGAAGTTTGGCAAGGGGTGCGCTGAAGGAGTAATCGCTTCGGAGGCGGCCAACAACGGAGTGACCGGCGGCGCTTTGATCCCCTTATTGACCTTGGGAATTCCCGGCGATAGCGTAACCGCGGTTTTGTTGGGTGGTTTAATGATTCACGGCTTACAACCAGGACCGCAGCTTTTTTCCAAGCATCCAGATTTAATAGTAGGAATATTCACCACTATATTGCTTGCTAATATTTTGACAGCGGTGGTTATGTTTACGGGGAATAAAGCATTTATTAAAATCTTAAAGGTCCCAACCTATTTCTTAGCGCCGATGTTGATCATTTTATCAGTGGTGGGTTCTTATGCTTTGCGGGGGAGTTTCTTTGATGTAGGTGTTACTATTTTCCTAGGATTGTTCGGTTACTTGATGAGCTTAGGCGGTTTTCCCATGGCCCCAACCGTATTGGGATTAGTATTAGGACCGTTGCTTGAAGGTGAAATACGGCGGGCGTTAATCTTGAGCGACGGTAGTTGGAGTATCTTTTTCGTCCGTCCCATCTCATTGGTTTTAATTGCCTTCTCATTACTGATTTGCTTGCTTGAAGTAAAAAAGGCATTTAAAAAGCGGGATACAGAAGCTATCACTATTTAGAGGCGAGACACTAATGACGATCAAGAAGGAGTTTAGGGAAAGATGGCCTTTAATAATCATAGTCAGGATAGCTTGATACCTCCATTTGAGTGGGATTGTGTTAGTTAATGCAAAGGATGATATAAATGGATACAAAAAACACATCATTAGTAAAGAATTTTAAAGAACTTGTGGATCATGGTCAAAGGAGTATCCGAATCGAAGCTTTGCAGGTGATCGATGCCGGCATTCGCGGCGCGGACCCGGGGTATGGTACACGGCGTATGGTCAAACTTGATGGGGAACGGCTCTATGTTGGCGCTAAAGATTTTGATTTAAAGGCAGTTCGTCGCATTTTTGTAGTTGGAGTCGGAAAGGGGTCTTTTCCCATTGCCGAAGCTTTAGAAGAAATACTAGCCGAACGGATCAGCGAAGGAGTGGTAGTGGTCAAGGAAGGAGAACAACGTCGCTTGCGCCGGATTGAAGTCCTTGAAGCCGGACATCCGATCCCTAATGAGAAGAGTATTGCCGGAGCGATTAGAATTCGTGACATTGCTAAAAAAGCTGAAGAAGGGGATTTGGTTCTCGCGGTCGTTACCGGTGGTGCCTCGGCTTTGACGGTTTTGCCGCCGGAAGGAATCCAACTCCATGAATTACAGGAATTAACCGATAACTTATTGAAAAGCGGCGCCGTTATTCGTGAGATGAATGCTGTCCGTAAACATCTCTGCTTACTGAAAGGAGGCCGATTGGTCGCTATGATTCAACCGGCTGAAGCTGTGACTTTAACTTTGGACACAGCCCCTGAAGGGATGCCTTGGCCGGATATGTGTTTGGCGGATCCCTCTACCTTTCAAGATGCAGTGACGGTTCTAAAAAATTATGGAATTTGGGAGAAGACAGCGGCCTCCATTCGTAACTATTTATTGGAAGGTTTAAAACATCCGGAACGAGAAACCGTGAAAACATTGACGGGCATGAAAACATCGATAATTAGCGTAGGAGATCCGCCCAGCGCCTGCCAGGCGGCAGCAAATTGCGCGGCTGGGTTGGGTTATCGGCCGGTAATCCTTGGTACTCATCTTGAAGGAGAATCGTCTGAAGTAGGAATCTGCTTGGCGGGGATCGTTAAAGAAATTCTTAAGTATCAGCGTCCTTTTCAACCACCTTGCGCCTTGATCTCCGGCGGTGAAACTACAGTGACCATTACCGATGCATGCGGAAAAGGCGGCCCAAACCAGGAATTAGTATTGGCCTTTGCCAATAAACTTGGGGCATGCCAGCGAGATGTCGTCTGCGTGGCGGTGGATACCGACGGAACCGATGGGCCAACCGACATTGCTGGTGGGGTTGTAGATGGTGATACTATGGTGCGGGTTCAGGGCGCAAAGATGGATTTAACCGGCTATATCAAGACCCACAATGCCTCCGAGGCTTTGCAGCGCTTAAACGATGCAGTGATTACCGGTCATACCGGTACTAATGTGATGAACCTACGGGTAATCTTAATTAGATAGTCGGAAACAAGAGGTGAGATTGTGGAAGATTCAATTAAAAAGATAACTGCCATCGAGATTTTGAGCGGGATAGGCCGGCCTACGGTTGAAGTGGAGCTAGTTACCGCTAAGGGAATCACAGTGCAAGCATCTGTTCCCAGCGGGACTTCCCGGGGCCGGTATGAGGCCAGTGAAATATTTGATCGAGAACCAAGATTTCACGGAGCCGGAGTACGTAAAGTGGTGGAAAAACTGAATACCGTGCTTGCTCCAGTTTTGATTGGTAAACCGGTTACGGAGCAGTTTGCTATCGATCAGTTTATGAATCAGTTGGATGGAACAGAGAATAAAAGCAATTTAGGGGGGAATGCAATCCTAGCGGTTTCTTTAGCAGTGGCTAGAGCGGGTGCGGCCACTCTGGGATTACCGCTCTACCGCTATTTGGGTGGACTTGGTGCTACCCGGCTGCCGTATCCATTGGCGACGGTGTTGGCTGGTGGGAAGCACTCCCCATCCGAACTGGACTTTGAAGATTATATGCTGGTTTTAAATGGATTTGATTGTTTTTCCGAAAGTTTGGATGCGTTGGCGGAAACCCATTATCAGTTAGGAGAAATATTACGACAGAAGTTTGGGACAGTTCCGGATGTAGGGGGCGCTTATGCTCCGCCGTTACGTAACAATTATCAAGGCTTGGATCTCCTAATGGAAGCGATTGAAAGATCGGGGTACGGTGGTAAAATTCAATTGGGCCTTGATATAGCCGGAAGCGAATTATTTAATTCCCAAAAAGGGTGTTACTCCATTGGGGGTAAAGAAATGGCTTCCGACGAATTGGTTGAGTTTTATCTAAAATTAGTTAGTGAGTATCCTTTGGTGTTCATTGAAGACCCGTTTGATCAGGATGATTTTGAAAGCTTCGCCAAATTAACGTCTCAATTACCGGATCGACAGATTGTAGGTGACGACCTATTTGCCACCAATCCAGCCAGATTAATGCGGGGTATTATCGAGGGTGCCGGCAACAGTTTGTTATTGAAAGTGAATCAAATCGGAACGCTAAGTGAAGCTATTGAAGCCGGAAAGATGGCTTTGGGAAATCACTATTCAGTGGCAGTATCATTGCGTTCCAGCGATACTACAGATAGTTTTATCGCCGATCTTGCGGTCGCTTTAGGAGTGCAACAAATTAAACTAGGTTCCCCGGTGCGTGGAGAAAGAAACGCTAAATATAACCGACTACTTCGGATCGAACAGGAATTGGGAGCCCAAGCCAGGATTG
>JBLNDC010000128.1:0-2933 GCA_050261255.1 Bacteroidota bacterium | reverse complement strand
GATCACGAAACCGGGTTTGGCCCCGGGGGGCTTTTTCACATATTTGCGCTGGGTATAGTCAACCGGCACCTTGGTGGACTCCCGCCCTTTGGAAAAATAGACCGCCAATTGGCAAGCGAAGTTTAAGGTATCATCATCCACGGAAATGCCTGGTTTGGGACGCAAAATCACATGGGAACCTGGGATTTTTTGAGTATGAAACCACCAGTCGGAAGGATCGGCGATTTTGAAAGTGAGCCTGTCGTTTTGCAGGTTGTTTCTTCCGACTAACAATAAATGCCCAGCTGGAGTCTGAAATTGCCTTGGTTCCGCCGGGGCTTCTTTCTTTTTCGATGCGGTTTTCCGTTTGGGATGCTGATCATCGGCCTGGTCCCATTCTTCCTGAATCAATTTAATGTCGGCCGGGTTGGCGGCGTTGAGGAGCATTGCCTCGAGGCTCTCCAGGTAGTCCAGGCTCTCTTTGGTCTTTTCAATTTGAGCTGCGATGGCTAACTGCCCTTTCTTGGCTTTTTGATACTTTTTAAAATAGTGTTGGGCGTTTTCCCAAACCGATAGGGCTGGGTCGAGAGGGATGTCGACCTCCGAATTGTTTGGGTCATAATGATTGGCCAAGCGAGCGGATTTGCTTCCTTTGGGGATTTGGGAACCATAGGTGGTAAGTAACTCCCCTCTGATGCGCCATTCATCGCCTTGCTCCGCCTGGGCCGCTTCTTGCTCCTGTTTACCCAGTTTGGTCCGGGTTTTTTCTATCAAGTTAGTGACTTTCTTCAGTAAGCTGTTTCTTAGTTCCAGAAAGCGTTCGCCGGCTTCCCTTTTACCAAATGCCTCGGCTAGGGCCAGGTTCACTGTAGGAACGGGTTTAACAACAAATCCTGATTCGGGATGGCGAATCAATAAGGCCGAACAATCCACCGGTTTTTCCTCATTATTATAAAGAAGACACGGTTTAAAGGAGCCATTGCTTACCGAATCTGCCCAATTGGTGAAGGAGTCGTAGAGTTCGCTGAAGTCGGTTTCCGTATATTGACTACAAGGTAGATCAGGCTTTAAACCGGCATCATGAACTATTTCATTAGCCATCATAGTAGAAATACCATACCAATGTTTTAGTAGAAATTTGGCCGGTGTAACCTCCGGCGGCAGTTGGGCGGCTAAGGCAACAAAGTCGGCCCGATTGATGGTCACCGGTTGCCAGCGGCCGCCGGTGGATGGAAATTCATATTTGACATCAATAGCGATTTCCCTGTCGCGGGATTGAGGGCTGCCGCTTTTGCGCCAAAGATCGAGAATGAACCCGTTTTCATCGGTAACGATCAGGTTCGAACTTTTGCCGGTGAGTTCCAGATAGACAATTTTTTTACTCAAACCAACCGGTTCCTCATATACTTCGAAGGTTAACCGGAGGATTCTTTCGAAAGGGACTGCAATGATATTAATCAATTTGGAGCCGGTGAAATGTTTCCGAAGCAGCGCGCCAAAGGGTGTAATATTGGTCTGGTTTTCGATCTCTCCTTCATAAAGATGGAGCCGGGCATAACGGTGGTGCAGCGAGCATAAAAGTTTGAATGATTGGCCCCTTCCATAACAGGAGAGGATGAATTCTTCAGCATAGGGCTGATGAATCCGGTCGATTTTCACGGGCAGCAAAGGGTTTATTTCAGCGGCGACCGCTGCGAATAATGGGGCGTCCAAGGGCATGGGAGACCTCCGGTATTTCGTCACACGCTCCGGGTTATGCGTTACGCGTATGTTTGTCGATTAGGTTAAGAAAAAAACTTGCTGGGAATTATTGATAACTCACTTTATTATCAGTACGGCTTTAATGGTTTGACGCGTAACGTTGAACGCGTAACGCGTAACAACTCTTGACTACTAATCTATTGTACTCATGTCTTTTCCCAACGTCAACATTTTTTCCCTCCATTGGTCTTACCGATTTTACTTAGACATATGATTGTAGAGACAAAACAGGAGGGTTAACCATGAATAACTGGTTTAATTGGAGTTCACAACAGGCGGTAAAGGCTTTATCCACCAATTTGCAGTCCGGCCTGACTTCAGCCGAGGCAGGCAGGCGGTTGGTGGAGGTGGGCCATAACCAATTGAACACCGCCACGAAAATCTCCCCCTGGCGGATTTTTTTAAATCAGTTCACTGATTTTATGGTCCTGGTTTTAATCGGAGCGGCAATCATCTCCGGATTGTTAGGAGAAAAAGAGGATGCCTTAACAATTATCGCCATTATTATTTTGAACGCGATTTTAGGGTTTTTTCAGGAATACCGGGCTGAAAAATCCTTAGAAGCCCTTAAAGAGTTAACCGCGCCTTTAGCCCATGTTTGGCGTGATGGCAAGGTCCAAAGGATTCCCGCTAAAGAACTGGTTCCAGGGGATATTATGCTGTTGGAAAGTGGGGATCGGGTCCCGGCCGACGGCCGAATTGTGGAGCAGGTAACTTTGGAAGTGAACGAGGCGACTTTAACCGGGGAATCAATGGCGGTTGTAAAAACCGAAGAAACTCTTTTGGAGACCAGTCCGGTCCTGGGCGATCAAAGGAACATGGTTTTCGCCGGAACGGTGGTCACCAGCGGCCGGGGGAAAGCGGTGGTCACCGCCACCGGGATGAAGACCGAGATTGGGAAGATCGCCGGGATGATCAGCCAAGCCGAGGACGAAGCCACTCCCCTGCAAAAGCGGTTGGAACAATTAGGTCAATGGTTGGTACTGATCTGTCTCGGAGTCTGTGCTATGGTTGGGACCATGGGAGTGTTACGGGGCGAACCGCCCCGGCAAATGTTCTTGGCTGCGGTCAGCTTGGCGGTGGCGGCTATCCCAGAGGGACTACCGGCGATTGTCACTATTTCGTTGGCGATCGGGGTCCAAAAGATGATTAAGCGGAACGCAATCATCAGAAAGTTACCGGCGGTAGAGACT
>JBLNDC010000127.1:0-3810 GCA_050261255.1 Bacteroidota bacterium | reverse complement strand
CATCGGTTCCCAGTCGCCCCTCAGTAAAACATCCGCAGCCCGATAGCAGTTCCGGCCGTTCCAGATTAGCTCCTCCCCGTTAGGCCCAAGGCTTTGGTAAAGTTCCATCCAATTTAAATCCTCGTGATTCAAAGAAGTATTCGGAAACCAACCGGTCAAATTAGCGAACCCTAGATCGGCTTTTTGAACCAATGTTTGTGATTGGTTTGAACCATGAAACCAAGTAAAGGCGCGCGCCGGATCTCTCAATTTGATCTTCCCGTTATTTCCACTACCTAAAGAAACCCTCCCGCCCCAGGGAGAAGCTTGGAGGTTTATTGATTGCAAGATTTTAAAAGGAGTGAACTTCAGCTTAACATCAGTTAACATCCCGCCCTCCGGTAGTAATATGGTTCGGGATTGAATTTCGGCTCCCCGGTGCCAAGTGCCGGCGAGCCAATTACCTACCGGAAAAGCGGCGCCGGTCCACAGCAGCGTGAAACAGACTAACATTAGGATCCTGCCGCCTTTAGCCGGAATAGTTATGAGCAAACCGGAAATGACCCAAGAGATTAAAACCAGAGTCAGATATAAAGCAGCTTTAGATGACCGTGTCGGTGACTTTGATGATAAAGCGGATTGATATTCCGGAAAGATGCGATTAACTGTCAGCCGGGTTATTTCCGGATAAGGTTTTAGGTTTAACAAATTTCGCCATTGGGACGCAGTCAAGGCCAATTCATCCTGAAGGGCGGTAACTCCCCCAAAACCAATCGGATAAAAGCTTTGTTCCTTATTGGCGGTCCGAATCCCCAGCGCCGTCAAGAGGCTGTCTTGACCGGGGCGGACTCTGCCGAGGACTATGCGGCCCCCTCCAGCCAGCCACGCTTTTAAAGCTTGGACTTGTACGGGGGTGAAAACCGGCCCCGGATCGGAAAGCACTAATCCGTTTACGCCGTCATAATTCAATGGGGTTCCGGGTAAATCCGCAATGTCCACCGGAGCCACCAATACCGATTCGGCGGGAAGTAAGGCGCGTTCAATCGCCTGTTGGGCCGAAGCAGGCATATTAATTGCCAAAACCAAATTGCCGGGGAACAGCTTCATCTCAGGATTCAACCCGGTCTCAACCAGCAGTTTTTCCCCTGAAAATAACCGGACCTTTATAGCATTACTGCCTTCGTTAATGAAAACGGAAGCTTCGACCCGTTTCCAGTTTTGAACCGGAAAACTATTGATAATTGAAAAAGTCCCAGCCTGATCGGAGTTGATTATCTCCAAACGTCCGGCAGCGATCGGGCGGTTGATCTCTACCACTACCGGCATTGCAGTTCCCGGGACCAAGTAACCGCCGAATCCCGCTCTTGAATTAAGCAGTACTGTAGCGCCATAAACGGGGCATGCCGCCATGCAGGCAACTATCATCGCCATCATCATAATTGGAATCTTTTTCATCGCATCTCTCTTCAAAAAATGTTTGTCCCAACCCTATATAATTTTCGCTCTTTATAACACTATCATAAATGGAATATTGCCAAGAGTCGACTTACCGCCGTACCAAAAATAGTAATACTTTATTAGTACTTTAGGCGGTTTCATAATTTCAAAATTTCTCATTTTGGTACATATATTGATAGACTAATCCGGGTTGGACATTATATTGTATCAAAATCTAACTAAAGGTAATTATGAAATCCGCTCACTTAAAAATGCTTGGTTCCTTGGTTCATTCATAACTCATAATTGATTACTAATTACTGTTTTAGTCCCGATTCCATAACCATCCGGGAGGCTTGGACCCGATCCCTCACTCCCAACTTGGAGTAGATAACGCTGACATAGTTTTTAACCGTTTGCTCGGCGATGAATAGTTTTTTGGCGATTTCTTTATTATCCAAACCTTCCGCCATCAATTGAAGAATCTCCTTCTCCCTGCTGCTCAACTGGTTAACCAAAGACGCAACCGGGTTGTTTTTCTGATTATCTTCGATTCGCGTTCGCGCATTAGTTATTAATCCTACCAGTTTATTTGCAACTTGCGGCGATATTAATACTCCACCCTCATAAACGGCGCGAATGGCGGAGATTAATTCGGCGGGAGGCATGTTTTTTAAAAGATAACCAACCGCCCCCAAGGCAAGGGCTTCAATTACAATTGATCGTCGTCGAAAGTGGTTAACATTAAAACCCGAGTTTCAGGATAACTTTCCTTAATTAGTCGGGTGCTTTCCACTCCGTTCATTCCGGGCATCCGCACATCCATCAGCACTATATCCGGACTGGTTTCAGCCACTACTTCAACCGCCTGGCGGCCGTCGCCGGCGACGCCGACTACCTGCATATCGTCGGCCCTTGTTTCCAGAACAGTCCGTAAACTCTCCACGAAGAGGGTTTGGTCATCAACCAGCACTATTTTAATTTTATCCATCGATGGTCACTCCTCACTGATCGGAAGCCAAGCCGCTAAAGTGAATCCTTCGCCAACAGCGCTTTGAGTCTCCAGCTTGCCGCCTAATTTTTCCAATCGTTCCCCCATCCCCACCAAGCCGAAGCCACCACTGGGAGCGGCGTTGGCGCTACCCCCCCCAATGTCTTTAATGATCACACTTAACCCGCCCCCCACCATAGCCAAAGAAACATGAATCAAACTCGCCCAACCAAGCCGTAACGCATTTGTCATTCCTTCTTGGACCAAACGGAAAACGACCAGATTAGCCTCAGCCCCAAAGTTTAACGGCGCGTCGCCCAGTTCCAATTCGACCTTGATCTGACTGGCCTTTTCAAAGGCCTTCACTAAGCGACAAATGGCAGCCAAACCGTTCAAGTCGGTCAGTTGGACCGGGCGCAATGCCGCTAAGGCATGCCTTACTTCCCTCAGTCCTTCATTAGCTTGATCCCGGGCCAGCTCTAAATGGTTGATTATTCTAGGGCTATTCTTCCGATAGAGATCAACCGCAGCTTCCATCATCATCACTAAATTGGTAAGGGTATAGGCCAGAGTATCGTGAACCTCCCGGGCTACCCTTTTTCTCTCGTTGAGCATCGCTTCCTGTTCGGCGGAGATGGCGTATTCTTGAAGTTTCATATTGGTTTGGGCTAGTTCCAAAGTTGCCTCGTCAAGCCTGCGGTTCAACTCGTTGGCGGATACCTGATTTTCCCGTTCAAACCTTAACAGGGATATGATTCCGATAATTAGGGCCGCGTTCATCATGAAGGTCAGATGTTCATATAAGCTAAAATAAGGAATTTCGACACCGAAAGCCAGGGAATGAAAGAGAACGACAATCAAGGTTAAGCCAACCGAGTAAGCAGTCCCTTTCCAAAGCGGAAGATAAATACCGGTTTCAATAATCAGGGCGGCCAACAGTGTCATTTCGATTCCAAAATAATCCCCGAATACCCTTCCCACCATCAACAAGATTACTCCCCTAACACCAAAGAAAAACCAGCGCCAACGTTCGGGAAAAGCATAAAGCATGAAAAAAATGGCGATAATTAGGGATAGTGCCAAGAGCCAACTGCTAAGGACCTCATAATTTGCTGGAAGTAAAGAACGGTAAGAAGTAGAAAGATTGAAAACGTCGACTTGAAACCGGAATTGAAAAAAAGCGACCAGATGAGCTAAGGCCGACATTCCCAAGACGATTATTCGTAAAATTCGTTCGGACATCTTTAACTCCGAAAAATACATATTTATATCCAATCATTTATTCGTTAACCTGGAATGAACTCCTGCCGAAAAGCGGTACTTGAAAAGTACCGACTTAAATAGTACCGGCTAAAGTAAAGCAGAAAATCGACATTTAAGTTTATCAATTATATATTATAAAT
>JBLNDC010000126.1:0-3670 GCA_050261255.1 Bacteroidota bacterium | reverse complement strand
GACAAGTAGTTGTAATCACCTCGTGATTACAATGGTCAATAGCATTTTCTAAGTAGCATAGCATTAGAGGAGGCCAGTTGAGATGATTGAGAAAGTTATACCCTTGGAATACCAGGAATTGCACGATCCCGATTATACGAGAATGAATGGTGAGGAAACGACGGATTTTTCAAACCAAGCCTTACGAAAATTATTGGATCGCGTCGGTCGGCATAGTCCTTTTTACCAAAAGAAGTTCAAGGAATGCGAATTCAACCCGCAAGATTTTTCAAAAGTGGTTGACTTCGGGAAGTTGCCTTTTACATATAAGGAGGAACTACGGGAAGGCTACCCTTTAGGATTGCAAGCGGTTCCTGACCGAGAAGTGGTCCGGATTCACTCTTCTTCCGGAACCACCGGCAAACCGGTGATTATTCCCTATACTAAAAAAGATGTTTATGACTGGTCGATAATGTTTGCCCGTTGTTACGCTTTCGCCGGAGTCACCCGGGAGGATCGGGTCCAGATCACTCCAGGTTATGGCCTTTGGACCGCAGGAATCGGGTTTCAGGCCGGAGTGGAACGTCTTGGAGCCATGGCGATCCCGATGGGCCCCGGAAATACAGAAAAACAGCTTCAAATGATGCTTGATCTTAAGTCAACCGTCTTATGCAGCACCTCCTCTTACGCTTTGCTATTGGCGGAGGAGATCCAAAAAAGAAACCTCCGGGACAGGATTCATCTTAAAATCGGGATAATGGGTTCGGAACGTTGGGGCGAAAAGATGCGGGACCGGATCGAAAATGAGCTGGGCGTGGAAAGCTTCGATATTTATGGCCTTACCGAGATCTACGGGCCGGGAATCGGGATTGATTGTAAGTTTCACCGGGGGATCCATTACTGGTCGGATCATCTTTACTTTGAGATCATCGATCCGGTAACCGGCTTGAATTTACCCGATGGCGAATTGGGCGAACTGGTAATCACCACCCTAAGCAAAGAAGGAGCTCCGTTGGTACGTTACCGGACCAGGGATTTGACTAGAATCATCCCCGGAACCTGCCCCTGCGGTAGCGTTTATCCGCGAATCGACCGGATTTTAGGCAGAAGCGACGATATGATCAAGATTAAGGGTGTCAACATCTATCCCGGTCAGATTGAGGATGTTTTGAAAGAAACCAAAGGGGCCAGCAGTGAGTATCAAGTCCGTTTAACCAGGGTTGAAGCCAGGGATCAAATGCTTTTGAGGGTGGAAGCCGAGGCGGGATCGGACCCGAAACAATTGGCCGGACGGATCGGAGCTAATTTTAAAAAGCGGATCGGGATCCTAATCGATGTCCAAGTGGTTCCCATTGGAGAATTGCCGCGGAGCGAGAAGAAGTCGAAGCGGGTGTTGGATGAGAGAGATATCTGACTGGGATTTTAAAGATAGAATATAGAAGACAGAAGAAAGAAAATTGAAAAAAGGATTTTGCATTTAAAATATAAAAACGTTTATGTTTTGATAGCGGTTGTTACCATTTAATTGCTGACTGTTAGCTTATGGCCTTCGCGATTATTTTGCGGAGGTTAATTTTTGTCTTGTTCTAAAAGAATATTACGTTTACAATGATTTTGTGAAGAGTTGGAAACAGGAGTGAAATGGAATGAGGAAACGGTTGCCGGAATGGCTGAGAAATAAGTCTCCTTTGACGGCTGAGGCCAATCAAGTCCGGGAAGTCTTAACTGAATTAAGGCTCAATACCGTCTGCCACAGCGCCCAATGCCCGAACCGGGGGCAGTGTTATGGGGAGGGGACGGCTACCTTTTTGATTCTGGGAGAGGTCTGTACCAGGAACTGCCGCTTTTGCGCAGTTACCAAGGGGACGGCTCAACCTCTTGACCCCACTGAACCGGAGCGGGTAATGGCGGCAGTGGCTCGGCTGAATTTAGGACACGTGGTGATTACCTCGGTGACCCGTGACGATCTTCCTGATGGTGGCGCTTGTCAATTCGTTAAAACCATTAGACTGATCAAGGAGAAATTGCCCCAGGTGTCAGTGGAGGTTCTGACCCCGGACTTTAAAGGAGACAAAGACGTGATCTTATCCGTGGCTGAGGCGGGGCCGGATATTTATAACCACAACTTGGAGACGATCCCGCGGCTTTATGAAAAGATTCGGCCCGAGGCGGACTATAAACGATCCTTGGATTTGTTGAAATGGGTTAAGGAGTATGGAAAGACGCGCATAACAAAATCCGGGATTATGGTTGGCTTTGGCGAAACACTTGGGGAAGTCGAACGGGTCATGGATGACCTGCGGGAGGTTGATTGCGACATTTTGACGATTGGGCAATATTTGCAGCCGACTCGGAACCATTTGCCCGTGGTTGAATATGTTAAGCCGGAGACTTTCGAAGTCTGGCGGGAATCGGCTTTGGGAAAAGGCTTTAAACATGTGTCCTCCGGGCCGTTGGTCAGAAGTTCGTTTCATGCGGGGCAGTATCAATAATAGGAGACCCCAACTTCTCCAATTGTCGGATTTGAAAGAACCGAAAACTTTCCCCTCTAAAAAAGGATTTGAACCACTATTGTTGAATAACTGATACTGTTTTTAAAAACAAACACCCTTTAGTGTTTCACGGAGGTTTATCATGAAAAAGGCCTGGGGTGGGCGGTTTCAGAAAGAGACCGCTTCCTTGATGGATGATTTTCATTCCTCGATTCATTTCGATTGCCGGCTGGCCGAAGAGGATATCCAGGGCAGTATCGCCCATGCTACTATGCTGGGAGATACCGGGATCATTTCCCGAAATGAGGCTGATAATATAATTATCGGCTTAAAACGTATTTTGGAGAAAGTGAAAGCGGGGCAAATATCCTGGGATCCGACTGCCGAAGACATCCATATGAACGTAGAGAAGTTGTTAATCCAGGAGATCGGTGAGTTAGGCAAGAAATTACATACCGCCAGGAGCCGTAACGACCAAGTGGCTCTGGACGCCCGGCTTTATTTGCGTACTGAAATTATAGCCTTGCAAACGCTTCTCCAAGAACTCTTTCAAACGCTCTTAAAGATTGCTGAACGGGAAAAGGAAACGATTATGCCCGGTTATACCCATCTGCAACGGGCCCAACCGGTTTTATTCGGTCATCATATTATGGCCTATTTTGAAATGTTTCGCCGTGATTATGAACGGCTTGAAGACAGTTTAAAACGAATAACAATATCGCCACTCGGGAGTGGGGCATTGGCGGGGACCGGGTTTTCGATCGACCGGGAACAGGTGGCTAAAAGCTTGGACTTTACCGGAATTACCGCCAATAGCATCGACGGTGTCAGCGACCGGGATTTCATCGCCGAGTTTATCTTTGACGCTTCCTTGATTATGATGCATTTGTCACGCTTTTGTGAGGAGTTGGTACTCTGGTCCTCGATGGAATTCGGTTTCGTGGAGATGGATGACGCCTATAGCACCGGCTCCAGCATCATGCCCCAAAAGAAAAACCCCGACGTGGCTGAACTGGTCCGGGGGAAGACCGGTCGTGTCTATGGCGACTTGGTCACAATCCTGACCGTAATGAAAGGCCTTCCTTTAGCTTACAATAAGGATATGCAAGAGGATAAAGAAGCTTTATTCGATGCCATCGACACCGTAAAAGGTTGTTTGACCATTTTCATACCGATGCTTGATACAATGTCCGTAAACA
>JBLNDC010000125.1:0-7698 GCA_050261255.1 Bacteroidota bacterium | reverse complement strand
CCAGAGTCATCCTCGATGGGGTAGTGGTTGAAGGTATCGTCGAAAAAACCATCTTCTTCGTAGATACCGACAACATCGTCCGGAGCATTACCGAACGAATTCCCTTCTCGATTCTGGTGAGCGTTCCCGGCATCCAACCGGATCAAGCGGTTGAAGCGACGGTGGATATTGAGAACATCTCTTTCAGCTTGGATAAGAAACGAAATGAAGTAACTCAGATTGTTGTGCTACGGGCCACCGTCAGGGGCACGGAAGAACCGCAACCAGGAGTATCGGTGGTAACCAGTGTAACCGGTCCGGGAATCGTGACTGAGACGATCCGGGTAAGGGCTTTGGTCCTAACCCCGGAGGGAGCGGTCTTCCAAGAATTCGATGTAGTTACCGACGTCAGTGGTCCGGGGATAATTAATGTAACCAAACGAGTGATTCCGCTGGATGTGGTGAATGACGGCAACCCAAATCCGGTACCTGTGGAAGTGGTAACGGATGTGCAACTCGCATAACCACTAAAAGGGCTGTCCCGCAAGGGACAGCTCTTTTAGATGTAAATCAAGATTTTGAATACTTAAGCATCAATTTATTCCACTAATGGCACAGAAAATTATGATTGAGAAAACCATAAGATGTACCATCATTATTTTGCTGGACTTTAGTGGAGGAGATTGAATGAAAATTACAGTTATCGGTTGTGGATATGTCGGTCTGGTAACCGCCGCTGGTTTAGCGGAGTTTGGTCATTCTGTGACTGCGGTTGATATCGACCGGATAAAAATAGATTTATTAAATAAAGGTAAGATCCCCATTTATGAAGCAGGCCTGAAAGAGATCGTAAAATCGAATATGAAAGAAAAACGGCTCGTCTTTACCGACGATCTAAAGGAGGCAATCAAAAAGGCGCAAGTGATCTTCATTGCGGTAGGCACCCCTTCGCAAAAGGATGGCTCCGCCGATTTAAGCCAAGTAAAAGCTGTTGCTAAAGAGATTGCTGAATACATTCAAGATTATAAGGTTATCGTCAATAAATCTACAGTACCGGTAGGAACAGGGAAACTCGTATACGGGATAATCAGCAAAAAAGCCATTTCCGGTTCTGATTTCGATGTGGTTAGCAACCCCGAATTTTTGCGGGAAGGAACTGCTATTAAAGATTTTATCCAACCGGAGCGAATCGTGATCGGCACCGAATCTTTAAGAGCGGAAAAAGTTATGAAAAAAGTCTACCAGAAACTGGAAGATGTTAAAGTCCCCTTCATTTTTACCAATTTGGAGACGGCTGAGTTGATTAAATATGCTTCAAACGCTTTTTTAGCTACTAAAATCGCTTATATTAATGAAATTGCCCGGCTTTGCGAGAAGGTGAATGCTGATGTATCTGTTGTAGCCAAAGGAATGGGTTTGGATAGCCGGATTGGGCCCAAATTTCTTAATGTCGGTCCGGGATATGGCGGTTCCTGCTTTCCGAAAGATACCAAGGCTTTGTTAGAAATTGCCCGCCCCGCTGGGGAAAGGTTATCAATCGTTGAAGCGGTAGTCGCATCCAATGAAGCCCAAAAGGAGCTGATGTTTGAAAAAATCAAACAAGTTGCCGGCCCATTAAAAGGAAAAAACTTGGCTGTGTTGGGAGTGGCGTTTAAGGCAGATACGGATGATATCCGGGAATCGCCGGCAATACCGATTATTCAGAATTTATTGAATGTTAAAGCAGTTGTTAAAGTACATGATCCTAAGGCAATCAAAGAAACTCAAAAAATTTTCGGAGATTCACTCCAATACTGTAAAGATGTTTATGAAACTATCGATGGAACTGACGCTTTAGTGATAGTTACCGAATGGGATATCTACCGCAAACTTGATCTTTTAAAAGTAAAAAGCTTAATGAAAACTCCTATTCTAATTGATTTGCGGAATATCTTCCCCCCGGATGAACTGGAAAAGGCAGGCTTTTTTCACGAGGGAGTAGGCCGAGGTATTAAGGAGCTACCTCCGGATACGGTAAAGACGAATAATTTAGCTTGTGTCCTTGAAGGAAGGTGTCGTTTATGAACGGAGAAGTCATCCTAGTAACCGGGGGCTCGGGATTTATCGGTTCACATCTCTGTGAAAAGCTGGTGGCGGATGGGGTGGAAACGGTTAATCTCGATAACTTTTATGACAACTATGACCCGGTAATTAAAGAACGAAACATTTCGGGTTTATTGGATGAACCACTCTATCATTTATATCGGGGCGATATTCGTGACAATCGAATTTTAGACCGAATCTTTGCCACCCATCCCATTGGTTTTATAATTCATTTGGCCGCTCTGGCGGGAGTGCGACAGTCATTGGTCAAACCTCGCGATTATGTTTCGGTGGATATTGAAGGAACTGTCAATTTGCTGGAGTATGCCGCAAAATATAAAATTAAACGGTTTTTGTTCGGTTCCTCTTCATCGGTCTATGGCGATAACACTGTCCCTTTCAAGGAGAGCGACCGTTTGGAAAGCCAACTTTCACCTTATGCTGCGGCAAAAATCGCCGGTGAAATGTTCTGCCGGACCTATCACCGGCTTTATGATTTTTCCATTGGTTGTTTGCGATTCTTCACAGTTTACGGCCCGAGACAACGGCCGGAGATGGCGATTCACCAATTTACCAAAATGATCGATAATGATTTGGAAGTGCCGTTATTTGGAGATGGGGAGAGCGAACGGGATTATACCTATATCGATGATATTGTCCAAGGCATTTTGAGAGCATTGGAAGTCCCGTATTCGTTTGAGGTGTTCAATCTTGGAAACTCCCGGACTGTTAACCTGTTGGAATTGGTAAAATTAATCGGAAACGTTATCGGGAAACAACCCCGGCTGGTAAGATTACCGGACCAGAAAGGAGACGTGCCCCGGACATGGGCTGATTTAAGTCATTCCCGTAAAATTTTAGGATATCAACCACGGGTTGATATCGCTGAAGGAATTAAACGCTTTGTAAACTGGTATCGAAATCAAAGCCAGGTAATGCCGTTTTCAAATCGGCCGCTTCAACTTCATATTGCCCAAACAAAATAGTGAATTTAATCTCTTTTAGTTAATTTTTCGCGGGTAAAACTACAAGCCGGAGGCTAAGGTTTCCGGCTTTTAGTCGCTTTCGATCCGGGGCGACAAATTTTTTCGACAAGTTCCAACGCTTTTTCAATCACCTGGTCCATGTTGAAATAACGATAATTGGCTAGCCTGCCGATAAACCAAACATTTTTCTCCTTCTCGGCCAGGGCGGCGTATTTTTGATAAAGGGCTTTGGTTTCCTCATTGGGGATCGGATAATACGGCTCGCCGCTATCTTTGGGATACTGCCGGACGATGGTTGTCAACGGATGAGTCTGGCCGGTAAAGTGTTTGAATTCAGCTACCCGGGTAAAATCATAGTCATTGGGATAAGTTACCGTACCTACCGGTTGATAGGTCCCCCCTTGAAGCCCATCGGTCGAGAGAGTTTCGTATTCAAAGTAAATTGATCGGTAGGGGAGCGGCCCGTGGAGATGATCAAAATATTCATCGATTGGACCGGTAAAAACCATCCGCTTGAACCGGATTGCGTTGATAATTGAACGGTAGTCGGTATTCAATAAGATAGAAATTCCCGGGTGTTCCAACATTTTGGAAAAGAGCGCGGTATAGCCGTGCCTGGGTAAACCTTGAAAGCGGTCGGAAAAATACCGGTCATCCCTGGAGGTCCGCACCGGAATCCTCAGGGTTACCGAAGCGTCCAGTTTGGAGGCGTCCATTCCCCAATGTTTAGCGGTCAGGCCTTTGAAAAATTTTTCAAACAAATCCCTGCCCACCTGGGAGACAATAGCATCTTCTGCTGTTTTTACATGGGATACGGGTTCGCGGACCCGTTCAAAGTATTGAGTCAATTCTTGGCTGGATAAATTCAAACCGTAAAGTTGATTTATGGTATCGAGGTTAATCGGGATCGGTAAGAATTTTCCATCGACATAAGCCCGGACCCGGTGCTGATAATACCGCCAATCGGTAAATTGCAGCAAATATTCAAAAACCCTTCGATTATTGGTATGAAAGGTATGAGGTCCGTAACGGTGGGTCAGGATACCGGCCTCGTCATAACAGTCATAACAATTTCCGCCGATGTGATTCCTCTTTTCAACCAGTAATACCCGTTGCCGGTATTGGTTGGCCAACCGTTCGGCAACTACGCACCCTGCAAATCCGGCTCCCACTATTAGATAATCAAACAAAACGATTCCTCCGTTTCGTAAGCTTGTTACCAGTTAAACGTGACATGTTATGCGGATGTCTGTTGCTCAGGTTAAGTTCCGGTTTATTCTATGATTAACACCAAAAAAATGCTATCAGCGCATATCTGTTTGACGTTACGCGTTAAATGCACCGCGTTACGCGGCTGCTGCCGTTTTAAAATGTGATTCAACCATCGAAAACTCTTCTTTTGGAACGGAGAACCGGTCAAGTCAAAATCATAATATAGATCAAGCTTTATGAAAAAATCAACACCACATGAACTGAACGGTCCGAAATTGTTTCAACGAGGCCAAAGGAGAATCTTGAATGGGCAATAAACCTGAGAAAAAAAAGATCATCCCTAAAAGTGAAATTTGTGCGGCAACCTGTAACTATGCCAGGCCTAATAATGCTAAAGATTGTGTCAAACGCCTCAAAGATTTGGGGCTTACTGAAATAATCGTCTGGAATAATAAAGCAAAACCGATTAAGAGCGCAACCAGGAATATTGTCAGCGCCACTAATATCGGCTCAATCGGCAGGTATTATATAGGGCTGCATACGCAAAGACCTTATATTTTAATCATAGATGACGATCACATGCTTACTGAAGCGGGATTAACCGCATTAAGACTAGGGGCTGTTAAATACCCGGCAGTTGTTCAATGTGGGGCGATCTTTAATCCGCCTTTTAAAAGATATTTTGACCGGAAAGTTATCAAATCCGACCAAATTAAAATGCCACGAAAAGTGGATCTGGTATTGCCCTATGGCGGACTGCTAATCCCCACGGATTTGTGCCGTAAGCTTCTCGACCACTGGGCTTGGAAATTTAAAGAAGCGGTAAGACCGGGATTTATCGCCACCGATCTTGCAATCAGTTGTGCGATTCGCGACCTTACTGGTGAACATCCGGTAGTAGTCCCGGCCAATGGGCGCGGGATCGAGAAACTTAAGGATGAAGCGCCTCACAAAGCTCTTAGTCATCAAAAAGGCGCCCGGGAAGAAAAGACTAAGATTTTAAGATGGATGATCAATCATGGCTGGAAGCCGTTGAAAATGGAAGTCAAAAAGAACGGTGGTTGAGGAGAATGAAAAATAAGGCTGAACCAGTGTCTTTGTCGCAGGTTACAGCGGTTATGTGTAATTATGCACGTCCCAAGAGCGCCCGGCTGGTTGTAAATAGGTTAAGAGATTTAGGGCTAACCGATATCATTGTCTGGAACAACAATGCTAAGCCCATTCAGGAAGCTACCCAGAATATCATTTCCGCTAAAAACATCGGTCCAATCGGGAGATATTACGCGGCCTGGCATAGTTCGAGACCATATTTGTTAATAGTTGACGATGACGTTTTACTTACCAAGAAAGGCTTGAACACCCTTTTGAAATATGCCGCCCAGTATCCGGCGGTAGTTCAGGCCGGATTGATTTATGGTTCGCTTTTTAAGAAAAAAACAAAGCGGATTAAATTCTTATCCGATAAAATAAAGACGCCGGTAGACGTGGATGTGTTAATTTCAAACCGGGGGATGATCTTGAAAACCGATCTAAGCCGACAAATCCCCAACCACTGGGTGTGGGGTTGCCTAAAAGAGGTTCGTAAAGGATTCATCACTACTGATATTCCGGTAAGTTGCGCAATTCTTGATTTAACGCGCCGACATCCAGTGGTGGCGCCGGTAGCCGGAAAAGGATATATCCCGCTCCCGGATGAAGCGCCCAAAAAGGCTACCCGAAATCAAAAAAATTTCAAAGAGGAAAAAACCAAAATGCTTAAGTGGCTTGTTAATAACGGATGGAAACTCCTGGGCGACCAGTAAAAATCGACCTGTTTTCTTGGAGGAAAGGCCATGGATGAAAAATTTAAATACTCTAAGGTGCCTCTTAATGATATTTGCGCGGTTTTGTGCAATTACGCCCGACCTAAAAGCGCCCGGGCTTGTGTCAAACGTTTACTGGCGTTGGGCATTACCGAAGTGATTGTATGGAATAATGGGGCTAAACCGATTCCGGAAGCCACTCACAATCTTACCAATTCCAAAAACATCGGACCGATGGGTAAACATCTCGGGGCTTTAAATACTACCAAACCATATGTATTGATTATCGATGACGATTATTTATTAACCAAAACCGGTTTGGACGCTTTACGAAAATGGGTCCTGTATTTTCCGGCTGTAGCTCAGCAAGGCAGTAGGTTTAAACCACCATTCAATAATTATCGTAAACGTGATTTATACCTTTCACAGAACTTAAAAGCTCCGCAAAAAGTGGATCTGGTAATGCCCAACAAGGGAATGATGCTTAAAACCAGTTTATATCAGCTTATTCCCGACCATTGGTCCTGGGGAGCGCTTAAAGTTTTAAGCCCGGATATTTTTACAACCGATCTTTCCGCAAGTTGCGCTATTTGGGATTTAACCAAGAGGCATCCGGCCATAGTACCGGTGTCCAAGGGCTTTGAAAAGTTACGCGATGAGTCGCCTAAAAAAGCCCTGCGACGACAGAAGAATATCTTTCATGAAAAATCTAAAATTCTGCGCTGGTTGGTAGCCCATGGATGGAGGCTGATGAACCGAAAATAGTAACTAAAGTCAAAGTTAAAATGGCAAAATAAGAAACCTTTGATGCAGCCACATGGTATGGGCTTTGATTTCTGACTTTTGACTCTTGCGCCGATCCGATTGAAGATTGGAGGATGGAAAAAATGGATCAAGAAATTCTGGACCAAATAATTAAGCGCCACAAGATATTAAATCCGGTAGATCAAATACAAGAATTAAACAAAGGGCAATCACCCGAAAAAAAATTCATTTTGCTCAGTAACAAACAGGAAAAATTCATTTTAAGAGTGGCGCGCGTCGGAAGATTCCATAAGTATCAAAAACTGTATAACATCATTCGCGGTTTTTACAAAAGTGGAGTTAAATGTCTGAAACCGGTCGTTTTTAAAAAAACAACCGATCATCGATATTGTTATTCAATTATGGAATATCTTGAGGGAAAATCGAGTGATTCCGTTCTCCCGTATTTATCAAAAAATGAGCAATTGGAGATTGGAATCGCCGCCGGCGCAGAATTAAAAAAATTACATAAATTGAAGTGCCCTAAATCGAACCGGGATTGGTTCGACAAAAGATATCCCAAGTTTTTAGCGGACCTAAAAGCATTTAAGAGGCTAAAACTTTCTTTCTATAAAGAGAAATATGTAATGGATTATATTAAGGAACATGTTGACTTAATGAAAGGAAGACCTTACCGGTTTCTTCACAATGATTATGGTGTAAAAAACATTATCGTGAATAATAAGCAATTTAACGGGATAATCGATTTTAACTCGTATAAATGGGGCGACCCTATTCATGATTTTTACAAACTTCCATGGAGTAGTAAAAATTGTAGCGTTTGGTTTGCAAAAGGCGAAATAATCGGATATTGCGGCGGATCAGTACCGGAC
>JBLNDC010000124.1:0-3434 GCA_050261255.1 Bacteroidota bacterium | reverse complement strand
TTGGCTACTTCAACATCCATCATTCTATGGCAAAGCCATTCTAACATGGAAAGCATGGGATCGGGTTCTGACATAAATTTTAATAGCATTTTTTCAAAAGATAATGTACTCTTAAGGTAGCCATCGGGCTCACTCCTTCTTGGTTTTGTCTGAGCAACTTACCATTTCGGAGTTCCTGATGGCTTTCCTTTTTTAAATTGCGAACTTAATTATACACTAGCAGCTCTCTCTTTCCTTGTTACATGGAACATCTAATTCTTCAAAAAAAATCATAAAAACCGGCTCTCCAAGTTTCAAGAGGATATCATTAGGCCCAGCATTGTATACTGAGAAAATGATTTTCCCTTGATAATTAGGATCAACATGAAAACCAGAGATATTGATTAGTCCTTTCTGTTTATAGGTAAACTTAACCGATATGAATGCCATACAATCGGGAGGGACGGCAATACATTCCTGGGTTATTAAAAGAGCAAAGTCTCCTGGCCTAATATTCACATATGGTTCTAAAGGAGTGAGTATCTTAGGTTCTTTTTCCGATGTTATATAAACTTCGTCACCTAAACAAAGGTCATATGACCAGTTATTATACCTATTTTTATCATATTCTTTAATATATAATTCGATATTTTTGGTTCTTATCGGCATCGTTGCAACCTCTTATTAGAATAACTGTCAAAATAACCTTTTGTAAGTATCAAAAGCAATAACGATCAAGCTTAGAATTCCACCAAATAAGAATAACATAAATATTATTTTTGAATATAATTTTGAAATAGTATAATCACATCTTATCTGGTCTTTGCACTCTTTCATCAGACTATCGCATTGATAAGGGGTGCTTCTTAATTTGATTAATAAGTAAACTCCCAGATAATACATTAAGAGAATAATCTGAAGACTAAGTTTCATCTTAGAAAACGCGATTAAAACTATGACTAAGAAGAAAACTAAAATGAAGCTAAAATAACGAGTAAATCTATTTATGTTTTTATGAAAACCTTCCTTTTTGATAATAGACCCGGCACTTAATCCTAAAATAAATGCTATAGCTATCGCAAAAATTCCAAAAAAATAAGAGGGCAAATTGGCATCCTCCTTCTGTTTAATCGATTCTCTCTTTTAAAAGCATTTGCGCGGGGCAAACTTCACAACATAAATCTTGATTATGAAAGCTAGTTATTTTCTCTCTTAATACAGAAAGAAATGGAGAATGATACCATATCTCTTTTACGCTTTTGGTATTAATGTTATCAGGGTAAATACGTCCGTTAGTTATACATTCAATATATTTATAAGCCTCACAAGGATATACTGCTCCATCATATCGAATAATTAATTTCCCGCTACCAGCATTGCACTTAATCTGCTCCTGCTTTCCGGAGAGCGGTACGCCAATTCTGATTTTTAGTTCCTTCTCATTACTTTTTAAAGCACTGAGACTATCAGTGAGTGCTTCTAATTCCGAATCCGATAATTGAACTAATTCTCTATTTTTTAGAGCTCTCCCTTGCAAAACTAACCGAAGAAAACTGATCTGATTGACTTGTAAATCCTTTAATAATTTGATTGTGTCACTAATTCGTTCATAGTTTATCTTCATTGGAACAAAGTGGACCTCAGTATATATACCAGTATTGATTGAATTCTTTATTGAGCCAACTAGAAGATCAAAGCAGCCCGAGGTGCCCATAATCTTATCATAAAGTTTAGCTTCTGGTGCTTGCATATTAAAAATCAATCTGTCAAGGTTTTTATCTTTTAAATCATTGAGCATTGTATGATCTAATGAAGATTTAATACCGTTAGATTCTTTAATTCCACTAGTATAAACGTAAACCTCAATGTTTTTACTTTTAGCATATGAAATCATACGATGTAAATCGGGATGAAGAAAAGGTTCCCCGCCTGAAAAGCATACTCGTTCGAGACCTAACGAAACTGCGTCTTCTATAACATTTTGAAATACAGAAAATTCAATCATAGATTTACTGTCATTCGATGAATTTGACGAACAATAGATACAATTATTGATACACCTTTGAAGGATTTCAAAAGAAATCTCTTTTAAGTCGATATTAGCTGTCATAGAAGACACCTCCTTCTATATGATATTTAGTTGAGTCCTAGGAACTATCAAGGATTCTGTTAGCAATATTCTATCATAAATTCAGAAAAATGTTACTCCAGATTCATAAGTTATGTCAAGATTTTCCTTGTAATTTAGTATAGTTATATTCAAACTGTTCCTCATCAAAATTCTTAAACCGGGTGACCGACTTGGCGGTTAATACGAATCCGATTCCGGCATACTGCCCGCTAAGCATCAATATCATAATTAGCCAGCGTTCCAAGATCCCGATGACCCGGCCCGCGCGAATGGTCGCAATGCTGGGACAAGGTTCCGTCGGATTAACGGCTGGGTCAACTTCGGATACGGTAACGGGCACCTCAGTTTTTCATTTTTGGACCCGACTCACCCTTGTCCTCTCTTTGCTTCGCAAAAAAAGGGTAACCCGCAAGCTACGATCTCCAAAACCGCTCCTTAAGCAATTGAGTCTTTAAAAGGGAGCTCGCCAACAAGTTGGCGCGGAAGCCCTGCCGGGGTCTAACATCCGAACGGATGCTCTGATGTCCCCGGTCAAGTTTAGCAAATCCCCCTTCCTTGAGGAAGGGTTCCATTGGCGGACTTGTCGGGAAACTCAAGGCAGGAGATCGAAGAATACACGGCGTATATATGTAGAAGAAATTATGGTAAATTGTGTAACAAAAAATCTATCGCCGAGGTATTTTACCATGAACCAACCTTCATCTTCCCCCACCCGCTGTCCCTGGTGTCTGAGCCACCCCCTGCTCATCGAGTATCACGACAAGGAATGGGGCACCCCGGTCCACGATGAGCGGCAACATTTTGAATTTCTCACTCTTGAGGCAATGCAGGCCGGACTGAGCTGGTTCATTGTGCTGCAAAAGCGAGAGATCTTCCGTGAGGCTTTGGAGGACTTCGATTACCATAAGATCGCCGGATATGGCGAAAAGGATATTGAACGGATCTTGACTTTTCCGGGGATCATCCGCAATCGCCGGAAAATCGAAGCAGCCATCCATAACGCCCGGATGTTTCTTGCGATCCAAAAGGAATTCGGCTCTTTTGACAACTATATCTGGGGCTTCGTCAATTATAAACCTGCCGTCCACTCCTGTAAGGCCCAGAGCGAGGTCCCGGTAACCACGGAGTTATCCGATGAAATCAGTCGGGATCTCAAAAAACGGGGTTTTAAATTCCTGGGTTCCGTCACCATCTACGCCCACTTACAAGCCATCGGGGTAGTCAACGATCATTTGGTAGATTGTTTCAGACACGGGAAATGAGGTGACGGATTCACCCTTGCCCAGCAACCTCTTGCCCCGCGCGCTTAATAAGGTGCGACCTG
>JBLNDC010000123.1:0-5289 GCA_050261255.1 Bacteroidota bacterium | reverse complement strand
CTATGGAAGCTTATTTGGTAATTGAGCCTCCAACGGGTGAAGGGAATTGGCCGAGTAAAGAAGACGCATTGAAAGCAATCAGTGCTGAAAAGGTTGTTTTTGGGATTATTGATGAAGCTATTATTGAAGCGATCAATAAACACCAGTTGAAGCCGGTTTTGATCGCTAAGGGCAAAGCGCCGGTTAACGGAGCCGATGCTGAGATTAATTATCTCTTTGAAACCGGGGTGTTTCGTAAAGCCTTTACCGAGGATGAATTCGGCAGGGTTGATTACCGGCAGGTCCAGAACTTGCAAAATGTCACCGTTGGGCAAAAAATCGCCGAAAAAATCCCCCCTACACCTGGAGAGCCCGGTATGAATGTCCGGGGTGAAGAGGTTAAAGCGAATCCCGGCAGGGACAAACAGATTAAATTAGGTAAAAATGTGGCATGGACCGAAGACAATCTAGCGATAGTATCAACTATTAACGGCGAACCATCTTTGGCCAACAATAAAATCAGCGTCCATGAAGTGCACGAAATCAAAGGAGATGTCAATTTTCAATCCGGCAATATCAACTTTTTGGGCAGTGTTATCATTCAAGGAAATGTGGAGAGCGGCTTTAAAATTGAGGCCGACGGGGATGTAACTATCTATGGGAATGTTGATTCCGCCGACATTAAAGCAGGGGGCAATATCTTCATTAAGGGCGGAATTTCAGGGATGGATAAAGGAAAAGTAATTTGCGGGGGCGATTTTTCCGCAAAATATATTGAACACGCTACGGTTGATTGCGAAGGCACGATCACGGTAAGGGAAGCAATTATGCATTGCCAGGTCAATGCGGACCAAAAGGTGGTTTGCGAAGGGGGCAAGGGGCTGATTGTCGGAGGTTTAACTCGCTCCGGGGAAGAGATTTCTGCAAAGACTATCGGTTCAAGGCTAGGTACAGTCACCGAGTTGGAGGTAGGAGTCAAACCAAAGTTAAAGTTGGAAATACAAGAGTTAGAGGAACAACTCAAGGTTAATAAAGAAAGTCTTGATAAAGCGGAAAAAGCGATTGGGCTTTTGAGCAAGATGCCGAATCTTCCTGATGACCGTAAAGAAATGCTCCAAAATTTAATCAAGACCTCTTATGCCTTAAAAGCGCAAATCAACGAAGCCGACGCCAAACGCCAGGAGTTGCTGGAGGAGATTCTAGTTAAATCTAAGGAAAAAGGTAGAATCAGAGTCAAAGAAGTAATTTATCCCGGTATTCGGGTAACTATGGGCAAAACAACGATCATGATTCAAGATGAGATAAAATTTGCAGTTTTAGTATACAACGAAGGAGAGATTCAGATCCAGCCCTACCGGTAAATCAAGTAAGATATGTCGCTGCTATTTCCGGCATTTAGCGGATTTTAGCGACATAGTAAGTAGGAAGTGATAATCGTGCTTAAACCTGTTGATTTACAGACGATTATGCCCCGGTCGATCGACCTCCAGAAGACCCAGCAAATTAATAATAACCGTTATATTACAGAGCAACAAGCGATGGAAAAACAGGTTATTGAGGAATCCGAACATCGCCAGGAACAGGTCCAACAGGGGGACGCCTCAAGTGAGGGCAACCGGATTCGCAACGAACGCCAACCCGGGGAGGGAAAAGGCAAAAAATATCGTCGTTTTAAAGGTCAATCAAAACAGGAAGAGGCTGAAACCGACGAAGCTTCCAATCTTGATACGAAACGGGGAAATATTATCGATATTAAAATTTGAGGTAAAACGGGGGCATGGTATGTGAATGGCGGGGAAATTTTAATCACCATCATTATTAACTGTTTGATAATATATTTTCTCCATGTTCTCCATAAACGTTCCATCGCCAAAACTCTTCAGCATTTGCGTAAAGAAGTCAATGAAATGGAAAATTTAGTAGCGGCTATCATTGAGGAATTCGAAGATGTCGCTGAGAGAGTCTGGCCAAACGAACCCGAGAGACCGACTGAAAATTCCATTGAACCGCAGGCCGTCAAAGAGGAATCGGTTCAAGCGTTTGCCGAGCCATTTGCTGATTTTTTACAGTTAACCGAAGAGGAACCACTGAGCACTCCAAAGGCAACCGGGGGCGAACCCCTGGGGACATTAAATTCGGAAGAAAGCGTGCTTCCGGAGACCTTACCGATGTTTCCACCACAGGAACTAGTCGATCCCAAACACCAACGCATCATGCAATTATGGAAAGAGGGGTTGGCGATTGAAGAGATCGCTAAACAATTGGGAACCGGACGTGGTGAAGTCCAATTGGTATTAGGAATCTATAAAAGGAGTTAAGCCGCGCCAAAGGGTGCGGTTTTGTTCTAATGAGCGTGAACAAAAGCAAAATACGAAACAAAAATCCTCGATTTGATATTATGTTCGGGGTTTTATTCATAATTTTAAGCCTGATTATTCTTTTGAATTCTAAATTATTTGCCGTAAGCAGTGTCGAGATTATAGGAAACACCAGCGTTTCCTCTGAAGATGTAATTTTGAACGCCGGATTAAATTCTTACCGGAATATCTTTCAAATCGACAGCGACCAAATTAAAAGCGCCATCCTTCAAGACCCTCGGATCGCTTTCGTAAAAATTAGACGACAATTGCCGGGCAAACTAATTATCGATGTTCAAGAGCGCCTTCCCATCTGCCTGTTATCCTATTTGAACAATCTACTCATCATCGGTAACGATGGCTTGGTAATGGGTATTCAAGAAGAGGCTGAGGCGGTTGAATTGCCCATCGTCACCGGAGCTAAGCTTAAAGATGTAAAATATGGCGAAAAGATTACAGCTTCCGATTTTCATAGCGCCTTAAAGGTTTTAAAATATTCCGATGATTATTTACGTCAAGTGATCAGCGAGATTGATGTGACCAGGCTCAAACTGCAGCTGGATTTGCCCAAATATAGCCGGCAGGTCGAAGTGGAACTGGGCACCACCGAGGAACTGGAGAAGAAAATAGCTAATCTTAGAGCCATTTTACTATCTCCTGATTTTAACGGCAAATTGGAACGAATCGATTTACGGCTCACGGACCTCCCTACTGTGATCACATCAAAGTCCTTGCCAAAGTAAAAAAATTTTCATTATTTGGCAGGGTAATTTTATTCAATGCAGAAACTAATAGTAAATTTTATATCTGTTATGCTTTAAGAGTTATGTGTAAACCCTGGATAGTATGTCAGGCTATTCTAAAGGCTTTTATAAGCGCTGTTGAGACGGATTAAAAGGTTTTCACGGGTAACGGATTAAAGGAATTTACTGGTATATTTTAATTGAGCACCAACTTTTTACATTTGACTAATCAGACTTGGAGGAACTCGTTTGATGCTCGAATTCGATGTTGCAAATCATCAGTTTGCATCACTTAAAGTTATAGGTGTCGGAGGCGGAGGCACCAATGCGGTAAATAGAATGATTGAGGCGAAAATTCAAGGTGTTGAGTTTATTGCCATTAATACCGACGGACAGGCTTTAAATCGCTCCAACGCAGATATCAGGTTGCGAATCGGCGACTCCTTAACCAAAGGATTAGGCGCGGGAGCCAATCCCGAGATTGGCCAAAAGGCCGCCCTCGAAAGTAAAGACGAACTGTTGGGGGTATTGCAAGGGGCGGATATGGTGTTCGTCACCGCCGGCATGGGCGGCGGCACCGGGACCGGCGCGGCGCCGGTCATCGCCCAGATGGCGCGGGAACTAGGGGCTTTAACAGTTGGGGTAGTGACCAAACCGTTTTTATTTGAAGGCCGGGTCCGTCAAACTCAGGCTGAAAAAGGTGTGGCAACTCTTAAGGAAAATGTGGACACTTTGATCACCATTCCGAATGAACGCTTATTGCAAATTGTCGATAAAAATACTTCGATCGTGGAAGCGTTTCGTATGGCCGATGATGTTTTGCGCCAAGGGGTCCAAGGCATCTCGGATTTGATCACGATCACCGGCTTAATTAATGTGGATTTTGCGGATGTTAAAACTATTATGAGTACTGCCGGTTCAGCCTTGATGGGCATCGGAACGGCCAAAGGCGAGAGCCGGGCGACTCAAGCGGCTAAAAGCGCTATCAATAGCGCGCTGCTGGAGACATCGATTGAGGGTTCTAAAGGAGTGTTATTAAACATCACCGGGAGCAGTAACTTAACCCTGGCTGATGTCAATGAAGCTGCCGCCGTTATTACGGAGGCCGCCGATCCTGACGCCAATATCATTTTCGGGGCGGTGATTGATGAATCTTTGGGTGAAGAGATTCGGGTCACCGTAATTGCCACGGGTTTTGAACAAAGGCGCCCCAAACGGATGGGTCTGGACGACTTGGAGATCAAGCCCTTCGTCAATGATGAACTGGATATTCCTCCATTCTTGAGAAAAAAATAACCTGGCGATAATTTAACCCAACGAAAAGCGTTCAGAGGCGATCTGAGCGCTTTTCATCGTTTTACGGACTTTCGGTAAAAAGGATAAAAAAGAAAGGAATTACGGTGAATTCGGCGATTATATGTCGGAATAAGTTTATGGAATGAGCTTGGATTGTTCCGACAAATACTCCTTGCAACATATGAAAGACATTTAGATCGGGTATTTAGGATGTGAACGCTTTACTCAAAACTTTTTCAACAGCGATAGTTTAAAGAGGAAATTCGGACGATAGGCAATAAAATTAGAATAGGGGTTGAATGGTAAAATGCTAAAAGTCTATTTGGACTTGCCTATTCTGGGAGGAGTTCTCGGTTGGATTCAGGATGGGGTCTTATTATGGATGGTTGGTCAAATCAGCGCAGTCAAAGCTAAATGGGGCCGGTTGGCCCTGGGCGGGGCTGTCGGCGGCTTATTTCAACTTTTAATCATGGTCAACCAAGCTTCCGGTGGATTAGTCAACCCTTGGATCGGTTCGCCGTTAATTTTTACGCTCTTGGTTCCCCTTTTAATGGTTGGTTTGGCTTTTTTCCCGGTAAAGCTCAAAGGCGCGGTTAAATTAATAGGCTATTTCTATTTGTTATCGTTTTTACTATCCGGCATCCATTGGGGCCTCGATAGTTTGAACCGGCGTTACTTCCAATTGGAGATCAATTTTTGGTGGCGGTTTTGGGCTCATTTGGCTTTCATTTTTATCTTGGGGGAACTCGGTTGGGGGGTGGTCCATCGTAGACTATGGGACCAAATCTGTCTGTACCCGATTCAAATTAATTGGGATGGGAATGAGTTGCATCTCAATGCGTTACTCGATACCGGAAACCGGCTGTATGATCCGTTAACTAAGGTTCCGGTGGTTATTATCGAGTTTAGTCAGG
>JBLNDC010000122.1:0-10507 GCA_050261255.1 Bacteroidota bacterium | reverse complement strand
ATCTCCGCCCCATATTCCAACAATAATTCAGATAACCGGAGGCGCACCCATGGACGTCAATTTCGAACTCTATAAAATCTTCTACTACGCTGTCGTCAGCGGCGGCTTTTCCAACGCCGCCGCAAAACTCTATATTACCCAATCCGCCGTTAGCCAGGCTATCAAAAGCCTCGAAACCAAACTGGGCGTCGCTCTTTTTTTCCGCAAGACCCGCAACCTCAAACTGACTCCCGAAGGGGAGATGCTTTTCACCCATATCGAACAAGCCTATAATTTCATTAAAACCGGCGAGCGGAAATTGACTGAGATTCAGAACCTCGATTCCGGCGAGATCCGGATCGGGGCCAGCGATACGGTTTGTAAATACTTCCTCCTGCCCTATCTCGAGAGTTTCCACCGGCTCTACCCGAAAGTCAAGATTCAGTTCCTTAACCGGACTTCTCCCAAGATCCTGGAGAACTTGAAAAACGGAGTCATTGATTTTGGGATCATTACTTTGCCTTTAGACGACAAAAGCATAATTATCCGGGAAATAGCCGCCGTCACCGACATTTTCGTCGCTGCCCCAAAATACGCCGAGCTAAAGGAGCGCCGGATCAAACTGGCGGAGTTGTCCAACTTTCCCCTATTATTGCTGGAAAAAGCCAGCTCCACCCGGCGCAATTTCGACGCCTTTTTACAGCGAAACCAAATCGCTCTGGTTCCGGAAATAGAGCTTGAAAGCGTGGATTTACTGGTGGAATTCGCCCGGATTGGGATGGGGGTTGCTCATGTGCTTAAAGAAAGCGCTTTGGTTCCGATCGAACGCGGCGAATTATTTGAAGTAAAAATAGAAGAAAAAATACCCCAACGTAAGTTGGGGCTGGCAACCATGGCTCAAGTGCCGCTGTCGAAAGCGGCGGAGGTGTTTGTGGGGCTGTTATAAATATCAAATTTACTTTTTCCCACTGCTCACCAATTCTATTTCTAACTTGTACCGCTCCGGTTCCGACCGGGGTGTTATTAATTTCAACCGGTAAGTATTGTCTTTTTTTGCCACCCAGGAATCGGTCAGCCGCACTACTTCGCCGAATTTGTATCTTTGATCGGTATAATCGCTCCATACCATGTCAGCCTCGGAGAATTCGCCGTCCAGGTCCCAATCAAGGACATAAAACTGAATTGTTTCCCCGCCGATGATCCGCCTTCCGGTCAAGCATTGCCGGAAACCGATATTAATCCAAGCCGACCCGTCCACTGAAAGTTCCTCATATTTATATTCGCCGTCTTCGACAAGGTATTTATCATCTACACTAACGCTTCTGACGGCTTTGGATTTTAATTCGTAGCCAACTTCGATGATACAGTCCCGCTGGGATATGGGCTCCCGAAAATATTGGATGAACTCCCCTTTTCGTTCCAGGTTTCTAGTTTTAAAATTAGCTCTAGGATCATCAATCTTACTATCCCAATCGTTTCCGCTCTCCGAATCTTTGGCGACTATGGTTTTTACCCGGTCTTTGCTGTTGAAGTCGTAGAGCAAGACTTGATAATCACCGTAAACCGTAAAACGGTCGGTCTTGAGCAAATGGTCCAAAATGTCATGGCCGGTTGAGAACCGGTCGGTCTTGAATCTGGCCACGATTATGTAGTCGCCTTTTCCAATTGAGACCGGCTTTTGAAGTTCCAAATCTCCTTGATAATCCCCCAGCCGGTCGTCGGGATCGACTTTAACCGGCCTAACCTTGGTGGAGGCTATATTCCGGTATGCCCATCCGTCGGATGCCTGCTCCAGCTCAATCTGTCCGGAAAAATCGACAGTTCCCAATTCATCGGTACAACCGGAAATAACGGTTATTAAGATTATGATTAACACTATTGAAAACGGTTTGATTCTCATTCGCAGAGCCCCCTGTAATTCCTCAAGTTGATTAGAAATTCATAATTCCTGTTACGCTAAATCCTATGCGGTTTTATGTAAAAATATCTTCCGAGTAATTACAAGTTCGACATTTTCCGGAAATGTCCTACACCAATTACGTTGAATACTTTAAAACTTTACCACCACGAAGAGCACGAAGACTGGAGAAAGTAAATCCATTTAACCCTAACTAATTTCTTGCATCTTAAAGTTTTATTCGCGTTTATCAGCATTCATTAGCGGTTTCAGTAAATAAAGCTTAATACGGGTTTAGCCGATAAGATCATAAAAGATTTTTAATGTAAGTATATAGCTAACCGATATTAGTTGTTTCAGAGAGAATGTGATCCAGATACTATTTAGGACTTGAGGTGATCCCATGATTAAGAAGATCGGCGTCTTGACCGGCGGCGGAGATTGTCCCGGTTTGAACGCAGTTCTACGGGCAGTGGTTAAAACGGCGGTTAATGAATACGGATCTGAAGTCATTGGCTTCCGTGACGGTTTTCGCGGGCTGGTGGTCAATGATTTTTTATCACTGAAACCCGCTAATGTATCGGGGATTTTAGTCCGGGGCGGGACCATCCTGGGTTCTTCCAACCGTGACAATCCGTTTAAATTCAAAATCGAAAAGAATGGCCAAATCACTTATGAGGACCTGTCGGACCAGGTTATTAAGCATGTAACCGAGCATGCCATTGAAGGTATGATTGTCATCGGAGGCGACGGGACTTTGGCCATCGCCAGAGAGCTTGCAGCCAAAGGATTGAAAGTAATCGGAGTCCCTAAAACCATTGATAACGATCTGTGCGCCACCGATACCACCTTCGGTTTCATGACCGCCGTCAACACAGCTACCGACGCCATTGATAAACTGCATACCACCGCCGAATCCCATCACCGGATTATGATCCTTGAGGTCATGGGGAGATACGCGGGATGGATCGCCTTGGAATCAGGGATTGCCGGCGGGGCCGACGTGATTTTGATCCCGGAGATCCCTTACGACATTAAAAAAGTCGCCCAAAAGATCAACGATCGTAAAAACCACGGCAAAAGCTTCAGTATCATCGTTGTGGCTGAAGGGGCCAAACCTATCGGCGGTGAAATGGTTGTCGGTAGAGTAGTGCAAGATAGTCCGGATCCGGTGCGCCTCGGCGGCATCGGAAATCTCGTGGCCAAGCAGCTTGAATCCCTGACCTGTCTGGAGACGAGGGTTACCGTCCTCGGTCATGTGCAGCGCGGCGGTTCACCAACCCCCTATGACCGGATCCTTTCCACCAGGTATGGTGTGGCTGCCGTGGAATTAGCCCAAGCTGAAAAATTCGGGATGATGGTCAGCCTTCAAGGGGACAAAATTACGGCGGTGCCTCTCGAAGAAGCGGTCGGCAAGCTGAAAAATGTGCCCACCGATAGCGAACTGGTTAGGGTCGCCAAGAGCATTGGAGTTGAGTTTGGGGATTAAACACTTCGACTCACCTTGGGAACTTTCTTCAAAATCGAATCACCCGGGGTTTAGCTGTGAATGAATAAATCGTCGCCGTAGCGTCCTTCAAATATAACACTTCGGTATTATCATCATCCGCTCGATACATTCCTTGCAAAGCCGGGTAGGCGTCCAACATGTGCCGTTTCGCTTCTAACCTGTCATCCCTGACCGCGGTTGCCGCGACTCGAATCCACTCGTTCCCATCCCAAGCGCAGATTTCGATTTTGGGATTGACCTGTATCTGCCGGGAGACATCCTTGACTTTGCCTGTCTGGATATAGAGTTTGCCCTCAAAGAGATCGACAGTGCCAAACGGACGCACCCTAGGCTGATCGCCGTCAGCGGTTGCCAGGTAATAGGTCTGGCACTTCTTTAAAAAATCATATACCTCTTTCATTGAAAAAACCTCCTTCCTGTTTACTCTATTAATTAGATCCCAGCGGTCTCTTTCACAGTCCCATATAAAATCCTGGTTCCCTGCTTCAAGTTTTCCAATGATATCCGCTCGTCAATCCCATGCATCCGTTGGAGTTCGTCCTCGGAGAGAATAATCGGGAAAAACCCATAAGCGGTAATGCCTCGTTTCCGGAAATACCTTGAATCGGTGCCCCCGGGAGATAAATACGGAACGGCTATGGCTTTGGGATTTATCCTCCGGACCGTTTTTTGAATAACTGAAAATAACTCGGTATTAACCGGGGATTCGGTAGGCTCGGCTGTTTGGAGCACTTCCCATTCAACCGAAGAATCGTTCACTATCTCCTTCAATTTTTTCAAAAACCCTTCCGGGGTTTCGCCCGGCACCAGTCGGCAGTCAAGGGTAGCCTCGCAAACTTCGGGGAGTACGTTGACTTTCTCCCCTGCTTTAACAATTGTAGGCGAGATCGTATTATAGAGCATTGCTTGGACGGAGCGTTCATTCTTAAAATGGCGGCTGGCGAATAATTGCAAACTATAATCCAAATTCGCCGAACCTTTCGAGATCCGGACTCCCCTGGCTTTCGCCATTTCCGTTAAAAAACTCCTCGTAGTCTCGGATAGAGAAATCATCGGTTTATATCGTCCGATCCGGTTTAAGAGGGTTGCCATTCTGACAATTGCGTTATCTTTGGAGGGCATCGAGGCGTGGCCTGGAACGCCGTGGACTTTCATTTTAACCCATAAAACACCCTTTTCCCCGTTTTGGCAGGCATAAACCGGGACGCCGTTATCGATTTTGCCTTCGCCGCCTTCGTTGATGATGTATTCCGCCTGGGATAGACCGGGAATATCCTGCTTAAGCAGCCATTCCGCTCCTTGTTGGGAACCGGCTTCTTCATCGGCAGCCGCCACTAAAATAACCTCCCGCCCTGGAGTTTGTCCGTTCCGCTTCAGTAAAAGCAGGGCCAGGGTTTCCATGGCTAACATGCCCTTCATATCGATGGCGCCCCGTCCCCAGAGATAACCGTCGGCGATCTCGGCGGTGAAAGGATGGTGGCTCCATTGGGCCGGATTGGCCGCTACCACGTCCAAGTGGGCCAATAAAACCAAAGGCCGGCTTTTGCCGTTTCCTGGGATCCTGGCCACCAAATTCCCCCGGCCCGGCGCTGATTCATAAATTGTTGAAACGATCCCTTCTCGTTGAAAAACTGTTTGGAGATACTTGGCCGCCTCCAATTCGTTCCCCGGCGGGTTGGTGGTGTTGATTTTAATTAAATCGATCAACAAATCGCGAACTTCATTATTAACCTGATCCCAATTGATCATTCGATCAAACCCCCGATTGTGATTTCTGAAGGCCAAGGGCGATTTGATAAATCGCACCTACCGCTTCCGTTGATTACTGGTCCCCGATCACTGAACGCTGTCATTATTCTTCCCCATTAACTTCCCGTTCCAACGTTTCTAAAAAATTAACCATGGTCTGGTTTCGCCTAACAGCCATCTGACGCGCGGTCCTCGTGAAAAGTTGGTCTTTTAAATATTGGAATTTAAGATGCCACTCCCGCTGCAGCGAGTCGTCTTCAGGAAGGTTACTGCTAAAATCCGTTTTTTCCCATACTTCCCGCGGCACATAAACCGTTCCGCCGCGTTCTCCCAACCAAAGATAAGCCCGGGCTATACCAACCGCACCTAAAGAATCCAATTTATCCGCATCAAACAGGCATTTTCCTTCCAAAGTCCGGGGCGGGTTTTGGTCACGGTAACGGTGAGTGGCGATGCACTCAGCGACAGTCTCAATTATTCCCTGTTCTTCACCTTGTTCCTCCAAAATCCTTTTGGTTTGAAGAGCGCCGGCTGTAGCGTGACAAATTTCTCCGTTACTTTGGGATTCTTCATCCCGAGCTATATCATGAAAGAGTGCGGCTATTCCTAATATCCGGAGATCAGCCCCTTCGGATTTACCGATCTTTAAAGATAAGTTAAAGACCCTTTCGATATGGGAAAAATCATGGGAAGGACCGGTTTGATATAAACCTTTGGCTAAATGATAATATGCCTGAAATTCAGAAGGGATTTCCAATTAGACCACCTATATATGCAGCATTAAATTTCTTTGATACTGCAAATTTTTTTGGCAGGTTTCCCTTTGGTGTAAGAATATTAAATCCGTGATGAGCGAAACCGTCCCGCTTTCACGGACTAACCAACCGGTTAATATATTTCCACAATGACTCAAAATTACCTCTCAAAATTATATTTTTTATGTCAAACCAAACTTCGGACTTTCCTAATTTTTTTCTCCGTGATCTCTGTGTACTCAGTGGTTTATTTTTTTGTCTTATTAATATGAATTCATCTTTGCAGGAGCATTCCCCCTGAGCCAAGATAAAAGTCGGGGACATCACCCATGATAATCGTCTCCGTGAGCGGCACATCCGTAGCGACGATTATCTCTTCTCTTACTAAAGGCACAACCATTTTGATGGTTGTTTTAATGCTAATTAAGATTTTATGTCTCACTTGATTGATTCCGACTGAATCGAATTGATCCTTGATTGAGCTTTCAACTACCCCAACTGGTATTAATTTGACCGGTAATAGCGGACCGTAACTGGCAAGGGTCTTGATCCCGAAAACTTGGCCAAGGGGGATTCTTACCATTTCTTGAGGAAGTTTCTTTAGTTGCTGCTGAATGGATAAAGTAGCATTAGAGGAGATTCGGTTAATCGCTCCGGTTTTCGGTTGCATATAAGCTACCCTACCATCGTTAGTCAAACTGAGTTCGATTAATTGACTATATTCTAACTCCGGTATGATTTTAGATTGAATAATATGATGGATGTTTTCGATTGCGATTTGCTTGGCCCTAATGCCGGCCAACTGTCTCAAGCTTGGTCTAAGCAGGCAATCGACCATCCAAAAACTTGACAAGGTTGATAAAACTAATCCTGCGGCGGTAATTAAAGAGAGCATCAACCGCCGTTTATAAGGGGGAGTTTTAAAAAAAACGACCCTTTTCTTTAAAGAAAACCTCATCGACATCGCCTCAAAAGAATCTTATGTTTGATAAAGTGAAGATATTATCCATTCATCATTAAGAAATTCGATTCTGTTAGAGCTATTGAGTTTATCAAACCATTATTAATTAAAGAAATTGCATAATTCTCAATTTAAGCTTTGACTCACATTATATTGACAGATCTAGGCTTATCACTATATATTGTGACCAAAGGGTTTATTAAGGTAGTTATGCAATTCCCTCAATTGTTAATTATCCCCTTTCGAATGTTTTTTTGTTTATGGTATAATTGTTAATAAGTTTATTTAAATGTACAGTTTCGATTTTATATAGTTTATATAGAAAGTCAAAGCTGCCCCACAGGAGGATAAATTATGCCCATTTATAAAAACCTTAAAGATCTGTTCGGCAATAATCGGCTTAGAAATACGGATCTCACCAAATATCTGATTATTTTCGGAACAGCTATCTTTGGTGTTTTACTCGGGTTTATTTTGGTTCTAGTGATTGGGACCAATCGCAACCTGGTGGTTTTGCCATCTTCGAAGCAAGCTACGATCTTTTATGATCTAAATAAAAAAGAATTTACCAGGATTTTCAGGGAAAACCGGCTCGAAGTCCCGTTACATAAAATTCCTGATTTTATGAAAAAAGCCATCATTAATACTGAAGACAACCGTTTTTATGAACATTCCGGGATTGACTTAAAAGCAATCGCCCGGGCCTTTTGGGTGGACATCAAAGGCGGTGGTTATATTGAAGGCGGCAGCACCATTACCCAACAGTTAGCCAGAAATGTGCTATTAACCCAGAAAAAAGCGGTTACTCGTAAGATTCAAGAGGCTTTCTTAGCTATCAGCATCGAACGGAATTATACCAAAGATGAGATTTTAGAAAGATATCTCAATCAAATCTATTTTGGACACGGTTCTTATGGAGTTGAATCCGCCTCTAGATTTTTCTTTGGCAAAAGTGTTACTGAATTAGAGCCCCATCAAATGGCTTTACTCGCCGGTTTGCCCAAAAACCCGAACGGCTATTCGCCATACACCCATCCTGAAGAAGCTTTAGCTCGGAGATCGGTTGTTATTGATCAGATGGTTAAATATAACTCGATTACCCAAGAAGAAGCCGATATTTATGATAAACGCCCCCTTGATGTAATCCCCTTGACTCCAGGGGGAAGACGGGCGGCATATTTCGTAGACTATATCATTCAAAGCTTAAAGAAAATCTTAACTGAAGACGAGATTTACACCGGCGGTTATCGCATTTATACCACACTTGATCCGACTATGCAACAAGCGGCCGAAGAGGCCTGCGCTATGTTGACCGGGGGCAAACCGGATGACAACGGTGTGATCCAGCCCCAATTATCTTTATTAGCGGTTGACCCTCGCAATGGCTACATCAAAGCGATGATCGGCGGCCGGGACTTTTCCAACACCCAGTTGAACCGGTCCGTAGCAGCCTACCGGCAATGCGGTTCGACGATTAAACCCTTTGTTTATGTATCTGCCATTGATAGCCGTCTTTATACGCCGGGTTCCATCCTTAAGGATGAGGAGATCAAATTTCCCACTCCCCAAGGTGAATGGGCTCCCCAAAATTACGACCGTCAATTCCGGGGTGATATTTCCTTGCGTGAAGCTTTGGAAGGGTCGATTAATATTATCGCCGTTAAACTGGTGGAGAGTCTAGGCCCTAGTAAAGTAATTAAATACGCTAAACAAATGGGATTAAAAAGTTTGGTGGTCAGCGGCGAAAACAATGATTTGAACTTTTCCTCGCTTGCCCTAGGAGGATTGACCAAAGGGGTTACCCCCTTGGAACTTACCGCAGCTTATACGCCCTTAGCCAACCAAGGCGTTTATGTTCAACCCATCGCCGTCCTCGAAGTAAGAGACTCGAATGGAAATAAAATTTATGAAGACCATCCCCGGAAAAAGATCGCCCTCTCCGAAAATACCGCTTTTTTGATCACGGATATGCTCCGCGGAGTGATTATGCGCGGTACCGGACGGGGAGCGATGATCGACCGCCCGGTGGCCGGCAAGACCGGAACCTCCAGTGATAATACCAACGCTTGGTTTGTCGGTTATACGCCGGATTTATTGGCTTCAGTCTGGATCGGCAATGACGCCCAAAAAATCCCCGTTGAAATCGATGGCAACCCGATTGGAAGCGGAACAGCCGCCCGTATCTGGGGTGCCTTTATGAAAAAGGCCCTGGTTAATACTCCTCCCTCCGATTTTCCGGTGCCGTCCGGAATCACCTCCGGAGTTGAAATTTGCGCCAAAAGCGGCGCTTTGGCCACGGTCTATTGTCCGGAAATCAAATATGAAACCTATTTGACCGGGACCGAACCGACCGAAAGCTGCATTTTACACCAACCGTCAGCGATGCTTCCCGACTATAATGAACCTGAAACGGTCCTTCCGGATGGGAACCTTAAACCCGATAGCGTCGATCAACCGGAGGTCAATCAAAACCAGCCGTCCTCAAACGTCAAGCGAAAACGGCAAGTGATCGTCAGAATCTGTTCCGAAAGCGGCATGCTGGCCACGGACAACTGTCCTCAAAGCCAGGTGATGACGGAGATCTTTACCGAAGGCGAAGAGCCGAAAGAAAAGTGTAATGTGCATAAAGGAGATTGAGTTTTTCAGTAGTAGTGAGGAGATCGGAGTCATCATGAACCTACTTTTGTAATTTATTTTTAGCCAATTTTAAAATATAAGACCTACTCTATTATAGGGTAGGTCTTAGCATATTATTATGTGTTTTACAGTTTCAAATAGTCGGTTTTTTGAAACTGCTTCGATTTAATTACTTTCAAAACAGCTTTTTAAGGTAAGGTATAAGTCGCAGTTGCCACTCCGGAATCATTATACCCTGTTTTACTGGCATAAGCCTTAATTGTAGAGGTTTTATCCACCGTTATCGGACCGGTATAGATAGGCGATGTAGCATTCGGTTCACTACCATCGATAGTATACCGGATCGTAGCGTCGGTAGTAGCACATGTTATTGTCACATTTTGAGTAGAATTGTATACTCCTGACCACGGACTAAAGGTTGGCGTTGCTACTTTAAAAGTATATGTCGCTGTCGCTACATATGAATCATCAATTCCGCTTTTAGTTGCATAGGCTTTAATGGTTGTTGTTTTATCCACCGTTATTGGACCGGTATAGATACCCTAAACTTTTGGCGTCAATTAAAAAAAGGTATCTATCGGGTGGTGATCTCCGATCTTACTCTTGCCGAACTCATTCAATGTCCGGAACCAAAACGCTCTGTTTTATTTAAATATCTTAGCGAAATTGATTACGAGACATTTTCTGAAACGACCGAATCTATTGAGTTGGCGGAAAAGTATATTCAACATGGCGTATTAAGCCCCAAAAGTCGGGATGATTGCCGACATATAGCGATTGCGACTCTAGCCAATTGCAAATATATTATCAGTTGGAATTTTAAACATTTCGTCAATATTAAAACCATTAATAAAGTGCAAGCTGTAAATAAATTACTTGATTATCATGAAATTAATATTTTACCGCCATCCATGATTGTTGAAGGAGATGATTAATAATGTACAGTAGTAAATTTACGATCGATGATATCCATCAATTACGTTATGATAACTATGAAAAAACCAAAAACATGACTCCTG
>JBLNDC010000121.1:0-4036 GCA_050261255.1 Bacteroidota bacterium | reverse complement strand
ATTGTCCGGAATGACTACCGCCTTATCCACGGCAATACCAAAGTCGGCGATGACAAAATCCCAATACTTAATTAACCCGTAAAGTAAAAAAGCGATACAACAAAAGACCATGCCGATAATGAACAGATGATTACGCATAAGCCTCACCTTTCATTATTGGTAATCTGACTCTGACCGTAGTCCCTGTTCCTTCCGTACTGTCAATCTCCAGACTGCCACCATGGGCCTCGATAATTCTCTTGGAAACAAGTAAACCGTATCCATGGCCTGCTTGGTCGTATATCGAATTAACCGGGCCACCGGAAAACTTTTGGCGAATCTTCTCCATTTGCTTGGCCCCGATACCTTGCCCGTAATCCTTGACTTCAATTAAGACTTCTTTTTCCCTGCCGGATAATATGATATCTATTTGCGGAGATTTGCTATGCAAAATCGCATTGTCAACCAAGTTAAGCAGGACTTCTTTAAGTTTATCCTTATCCGCCTTCAATTTAATAGTTGTCCTGATTGAGGTATTAATCACAATTCCATATTTATTGGCCTTATACCTAACTATTTCCGCCGTTTCCTGCAAGATCTTTTCTAAACTGCATTGAACCTTACTCAACGTTAAAGTATAGGTATTCAGTTTGGATAGGCGAAACATGTCGTTAATCAAACGCAGCAGCCGCTTTCCCTCGGTTTGAATATATTGGAGACAATCGCTTCGTTCTTCTTTCGTGTCCAGCTTTTCGATGATGTCGGCATAACCGATGATTGTCGTAAGCGGCGTTCTAATTTCGTGGGTCATATTGTTGAAGAATTCCTGCTGTTTTGTTTTTTCATCTTGCAGACTCTGAAGCAAATTGTTAATATTATTGGCCATTTTATTAAAATCACCGGCCAGTTCCTCAACTTCATCACCGCTGTGAATCTGGATCGGTTCCTGCAATTTGCCGCTGGCAAACTTTTGTACCCCGGTTTTTAATGTGGCTAAAGGAGATACAATCCTCTGGGTAAAAATACCCAGCAACAAGATAAGGATGATAAATACTAAAAAGCTGATCAATGATAGAATCATACCGAGACTGATCCGAAATTGGTCCTCTTCATTTAGAGGATATTCGACCCTCATGACACCGACCAGCTTTTTCGTTTGGTAAAACGGAAAATTCATGATGAAGAATCGATGATCGTTCAAACGTTTTATGACAAAATTCTTCTTGTTAGCCAGTGCCAACCGAGCTTCATGCGTCTGTAAAAAAAGGGCGGCATCCCTTTGGGTTGCCTCTTTACCGGAATCAACGTAAATATGCCCCTTAATAAAAAAAAGCTGCGTCCTAAGTCCTATCATTTTACTCAAATCATAATTTAAAAAGTAGATCTCTCTTTCTTTCAATTTCCCTTGGGTATTTTCCGACAAATATTGGTTTAGGTAGATTTGTAACAAATAGCTGTCGTTTAAAACAGTTTTCTTCACATTCATCAGATTATATTGATCGACGGAGATAACGATCACAAAAATCATCAATACCAACATTGGAAGAATCGTGAAGATGCTCAAACTGATAAATTTGGCTCTAATCGTTTGCTTCATGGATCCACATCCAATTTATAACCAACACCATAGATGGTTTTAATTACATCCTTATAACCGCCCAGCTTTTTCCTGAGCCGTTGGATATGCATATCCACAGTCCTTGAATCTCCCTCAAAATTTAGGTTCCAAACGGAATTCAAAAGTTGTTCCCGGGAAAAAACAATCTTCCGGTTCTCAATCAGCAATCGCATTAAATCGAATTCTATCGGAGTCAGATCGATCAGTTGATCTTTAATAAAAAAGCAACGTTGACTGATTAATAACTTAAAATCACCCACCTTAATCTCATCGTGTTGCGGTTTAACCCTTTTCAATACGGCTTTAATTCGTAAGACCAGCTCCCGGTTATCAAAGGGTTTGGTAATATAGTCATCCGCCCCCAACTCGAGCCCCAATAACTTATCATTCAGATTTGTCCTGGCGGTTAAGAAAATCACCGGAATATTCTTCTCTTTAATCCTGCTCTGTATCTCAAAACCATCGATTCCCGGCAACATAATATCCAATAAAATCAAGTCAGGGATTTCCTCTTCAATAGCAGCCAGGACTGATTCGCCATTCTCAAATATTACCGTTTTATAACCTTCAAGGTTCAAATTGAGACGAATCAGGTTAGCTATGGGGTGATCATCTTCAACAATATAGATCTTCATGATCTCGCCTCTTAGTCAATGTATAACTCTTTCCCGCCAGAGCTTTTGATAGCGGTTTTTCATCCTTGCCGCCTTAAAAAAATCATACTCGCGGTTAATGGGGATTTCCAGTAACGGCTTGGCGGCTTGAGGAATGGCCACATCTTTACGGGTGGAGATCCGCTCCGTTAAATTGGTATGCAATTGCCCCGCCTCTCTCCCAACCATGAAATCGATGAAAGCTTTAGCCGCCTTAGGATGTTGACAGTTTTTGACCATCGAAACACACCCAATTTCCCATCCTGCCCCCGGCGGTATCGTACTGCTAATGTTAAAGCCGGCTTGTTTCATCAATAATTGGTCATGTACAAAATCGATCCCGATGAGGTACTCGCCAATGGCAACCTTTCGTGCTACGGTAAAGCCGCTTTTGGTATACTCGCCGATATTTTTATTGAGCGCTTTTAAGTAGTTCACGGCCTTGTCCTCGCCCCACAGCTGAATTAAAGAGGCTAAAATCGTATAGGCCGTACCGGATGTTATCGGATCAGGCATAATGATTTTTCCTTTAAAGGACGGGTTGAGCAGATCCTCGAAAGTCTCGGGCTTCTTGATTCCCCGGTTGGCAAATTCCTTTCGCCAGCGATTTTCATCAATGCAGATTGCCAAGGGACCAACGTAAATTCCGGTCCAATAGCCTTGGGGGCTTTTAAAACGGGGATCAATTTCCTTGGCAACTGAAGATACATACTTTTCCAGCAAACCGCTGTTTGCCAATGACTGATGCGCATCCGCGGATCCGCCGAGAATTACGTCGACTTTATTTGAAGCAGGATTGCTGATGACTCTGTCTATAATTTCACCGGTAGGCATGCGCAAGTAACTGTAACCGATACCGGTCCGCTCTTCAAACAAGTCCAGGAGCCGGCATCCTTCTTCTTCTTGAAACACAATGTATACTACCAGTTTTTCATCTTTCAATTCCGGATATTCCGAACCGTACACCATGAATTGACTTGACGACAAGGCGAGGAGGAACATAAGGATTAAGCTCGCTCCATACCTGACCCGCATACCATATGCCCCCTTTTTGAAACGCCCCTGCATTAACCGGGGATAAGTCAATCATTCCGGTAAAAATCGATGTTATTATTATACTATAATATCGCCTAACCGTCTGGAGCACCGGCAATTACCTCCATTGATACGAAAAGAGGCCCCGGCTAAAATGAACCGGCCCTGCATCAAACGGATCCGAGCTCCGCTTTTAGGACCGCAACTCCTGTAAAATGGATGGTTCGAATGCCAAGTCTCGCGGCAGCATCCACATTTTGCCGCAAATCATCAATAAAACAACTCTCTTCCGCCAAAGCGTTTTCTTGATCAAGAATATGACGGAAAAAATGAGCCTCCGGTTTCGAGACGCCGATTTTGTTCGAAGCATAAACTGCGTCAAATATCGCATATTCTCCGTGTATCAGATGATATTCATAATGAGGTTCAATCGTATTGGTCCCGCAAACAACCCGCGCTCCATGCTTTAACTCTGTAATCAAGCCAACGACTTCCATGTCCGGTACCGGATGAAAAAACTCCATAAATAAGTCCCTGCCGATTTGCCTGCCAAAACTCTTTGAAAACGACCACCAGAATTGTCCAACGGATATTTTACCGTCCGATAATAATGCAAAGCTATTGCCGCAATATTGATAGAATTCATCCTTGCCGATTTGTAAATAATCACATACCTTGCTAACTACATCGGCATTTTGTACCACGACTCCACCCATGTCAAATATATAAAGTTTGGTTGTCATTATTTTCC
>JBLNDC010000120.1:0-2609 GCA_050261255.1 Bacteroidota bacterium | reverse complement strand
GCCGAGAAAAGCCTCCAATTTCGGTCGGGTATAATCAATCATGCTTTGAATACTAACTAAATCCGCTTCTAATTTTAATTTAACCTTAAAATGGTCTACATTGTTTTGACGCTTGTATTTGATTTGGACCGGGGCGGTCGAGAGCAGCCTAAAAATGATATAACTGTCTCTTTTTAAAGGGTCTTCGATGGTCAGGAGCGCTTCCTTAAATTCATTAGTTAACAATAATAAGATTTGGGTTTCGTAAATATCAAAGTCGCCGACCATCCGGTCTTTCTTGAAAATGGCCGAACCGATGAATTTGACACTCTCCGGTTTTGGTTCTTCTCCTTCCGGTTTAGACTGTCCCGGGTCGGGTTTAGAGCCTTCTTTTTTTCCCTCTTCCGCTTTTTGACCGGCAGAAGGCTTTTTACCTTCTCCATCCTGTATATCCAATAGAGGCAAATAGTTTTCCTGAGCAAAGGCTTCATATCTCTTGAAAAAATCGTTTAGGGTAACCAATGGAAACATTCCGGTCCGGCGCGAGATTGCAACTAAGTCGATTAAGTATTCCGACGGTTTAGTTTCAAGTTTCGGCTGGACCCCCATTATTTCAGCGGCTTTTCCTTTGCAAATGAAAAGGATCATGGTCCGGCGCATCTCCCGGAAACGGATCAGATTGTCGACCCATTTCCCAACTCCTTGTTTGGCCATTTCTTCGCCAATAATGAGGACTTGATTTTGGAGCAGGCTAACCTCCCTGTTAATCATGGTGTTGATCTTATTGAAAGCTTCATAAATTGAAGGGGCGTCCATGGATTTTATTACAACTCCAGGTTCATCACTACCTCCGCCACCGCCACCACTTGCTTGGCCACCGAGTTTGGATGGGATCGCGATCATAGTGGTTATGGTAACTCCTTTTTGGTCGGGACCCATATCGAATCCGAGAACTTGGACTATTCCTAAGCTTTCCAACTCCCGCCGGTCCCAGCAACCGTTGGTTAATAGAATCATCAAGATTAGTAACACTACTAAAATTCTTTTTTTACTCATTAGCGCCACCCGAATGTTTTTTGAATAACATAATCAACCAAAGGAGAAAGGGTAAACCAAAGGCAGCTGCGGCGTAATAAATACCAAGCAGAGAAGGTTTAAAAACGTAGTCGTTCAGCTCGACTGCTTCAGTCATAGAATTTGGAATTAGACTTAACGTAAATACTAAAACCGCGATGGGGAAAGTCAAGGGGCGGTAGTTTTTAATTCGAAAATTCTGGGCAAAGCTGGTGACAGTCCCATAGAATAAACCGCCCAATTGAATACCGGCCCAGAAAAACCAGAGAAAGACAAAGACCGCTTCAACTCTTTGGATAAACTCGCCATAAGAGATTAGCCGGGTTAATTGAAAAATCGGGAAGATCATCTTTTGAACGGCCGCATAGTTGAAGACCGCTATGGTCAGGATGGTGATACCCACATTGATGGTCATCGCCACCAATAGACTAATCACACCCATCCGGTTAATTCTGTTCCGGTCCCGCATCAAGGGAGCGATTATCCCCAAAAGGATGATCTCCGCAAAGATTGGGAGATTGGCTACGGAATATTTCAGCAAAGGACCGGCGCCCGGGCCCAAGACCGGGGTTAAATAATTGAATGATGCTTGGGGTAGCGAAAAAAATAAGATGATAATTAATGCCGTCAGCAGATAAGGGCCTAATAACCAGGCCACCCGGGATAGGGTTTCAATCCCTAAAAGAGCGGCATAAATCAATAGTACCAAAAAGAAGATCGTAAGAACGCTGATAGGAGTTCTGGGGAGTATGGCCAAAATAAAGCTCTCGGCAAATTGACGCAGATAAAGGGAGGTAATGGCTAGAAAAAAAAGAAAGAAGCCTAATCCGATTACTTTGCCGATGATACTTCCTCCGAGTTGGTGAGAGATTTGGATAATATTTTTACCAGGATATTTTCTCAATAAGGAGGAGAGGAAAAAATACCCTATTAAGCTATAAATTCCCGAAAGAAATACAATGATCCAACCAGCAGCATCGCCAAGTAACGCCATGTTACGGGGGAAGGACAAATAAATTTTGGCGGAAAGAGTTATCACTAAAAGCGTCAAAGCCTCATGATATCCGATCCTCTCTTCACTGCTCATTTTGTTCGTTTGCTCCTTTCCCGGATTTACTATGGGGTTGGTCCCATCTTCGTGGAGTTTTTTCCTGTCTAATCCAATCCAATGGCCTCATGTAGACCGGCCGGTATGGTTGGTTATAGCCCCTGGGGCGAATCACCCGGTCTTTATTTCTAGGTTTATAAGGCGCAATAGGGGTCATAAAGGGAATTCCGAAGCTGTTAATATTCGCTAGGTGTAATACTAATAGAAAGACCCCAAAGGCGATCCCGAAAAACCCTAAAAAACCGGCTAGGATTATAAACAGAAACCTTAAAATCCGGACTGAGAAAGAGGCATTGTAGTTGGGGACTACAAAAGAAGCCAGAGCGGTAATGGCGATGATGATGATTAAAATCGGGCTGACTATAGAGGCGGATACAGCCGCCTGCCCCAAGATCAAAGCGCCGACAATCCCGATGGTCGGCCCGATAACGCTGGGAATCCGGACTCC